>NZ_JBIQDQ010000004.1:0-130899 GCF_045370965.1 Curtobacterium sp. 179-B 9B NHS | reverse complement strand
CGAGGCCTGGTCCGGGACGGTCGCCGAGTCCGGGCTGCACCTACCGACGTCGGCAAGGGCGTCCGCGTCGAGGCCTGGTCCGGGACGGTCGCCGAGTCCGGGCTGCACCTACCGACGTCGGCAAGGGCGTCCGCGTCGAGGCCTGATCCCGCCGCACCGGCCTGGAGGCACGGCTGACGTCACAGACGTCAGCCGCGCCTCCAGCTGTCGGTACCGTTGGTCCGTGCCACGCTTCCTCGTCGTCCTCGATGCCGACTCCACGCTGCTCGAGGACGAGGTCATCGAACTGCTCGCCGACCACGCCGGGACCCGGCCACAGGTGCAGGCGGTGACGGAGCGCGCCATGCGCGGCGAGATCGACTTCGCCGAGAGCCTCCGGGAGCGGGTCGCGACCCTGGCGGGCCTCCAGGCCGACGTCTGCACCCGCGCGCAGCAGGCGATCCGCGTCACGCGCGGAGCCGAGGAGCTCGTCCGGGGCGTCCACGCCGCAGGCGGCACGGTCGGCGTCGTGTCCGGCGGCTTCCACGAGGTGCTCGACCCCTTCGCCGCGCGCCTCGGCCTCGACCACTGCCGGGCGAACCGTCTCGAGGTGGTCGACGGCGTGCTCTCCGGTCGGGTGCTCGGTGACGTCGTCGACGCCGAGGCGAAGGCCGAGACCCTGCGTGCGTGGGCCGGGGCGGACGACGTCCCGCTGTCGCGCACGGTCGCGGTCGGCGACGGCGCCAACGACCTGGTCATGATGGGTGTCGCCGCCCTGGGCGTGGCCTTCGACGCGAAGCCGCTGGTGCGCGAGCGGGCGGACGTGGCGGTCGTCGACCGCGACCTGTCCGCGGTGCTCGCGACGCTGGGCCTGCGGGGCTGAGCCGCACGCGCCGCGGAGCCGAGTCTCGCCTCCGCGGACACGTTCGCGGACTCCACGTCGCGAACGTGTCCGCCCAGCCGAGTCTCGAGGACGGTCCGAGCGGGCCGCCGGTCGGTGTCCGGGGCTAGTGCCCCATCCCGAGACCGCCGTCGACCGGGATCACCGCACCCGACACGTACCCCGCACCGTCGCTCGCCAGGAAGAGCGTGGCGTCGGCGACGTCGTCGACCGTGCCGTAGCGCGCCGCCGGGATCTGCTTCTTGAACTCGGCCTGCAGCTCCTCGGGCAGGGCCGCGGTCATGTCGGTCTGGATGAACCCCGGCGCGACGACGTTCGCCGTGATGCCGCGCGACCCGAGCTCGCGCGTGATCGAGCGCGCCATGCCGACCAGGGCAGCCTTGGACGAGGCGTAGTTGACCTGACCGACCTGGCCGTAGGCGCCCACGACGCTCGACATGAGCACGATGCGCCCGAACTTCGCCTTCATCATCCCCTTGGTCACGCGCTTGACGACCCGGAACGTGCCGGTCAGGTTCGTGTCGACGACGCTCGTGAAGTCCTCCTCGGACATGCGGAGCAGGAGCTGGTCGTTCGTGATGCCCGCGTTGGCGACGAGGACCTCGATCGGCCCGAGCTCGGCCTCGACCTGCGTGAAGGCCGCGTCGACCGAGGCGGAGTCGGTGATGTCCGCGGCGACGGTGAGCGCCCCCTCGGGTCCGCCCTGGCCGCTGCGGGAGGTCACGGCGACCCGGTGCCCGGCGGCGACGAAACGCGCTGCGAGGGCGTGCCCGATGCCGCGGTTGCCGCCGGTGATGAGGACGGTACGGGGGGTGGTCATGATCGCTCCGTTCGAGTGGTGGTGACGCGGTGTCCGCCGACCTGACGGCCGAGCCGTGGGCCGCTGGACACGCCCGGACGAGCGTACCGGAGCCGTTCCCCGCAGCTGTCCCCCGCGCGGCGGGGCAACTGTCGGTGGTCCGGGCTTAGGCTTGACCCTGGCGAATGGAAGAACACCGTATGAAGTCGACGCAGCGCCGGTTCCACGCGACGCACACCCACTCCGGGTCCACGCAGAGCATCACGTCCCTGCCGGACTCCCCCGAGCTGGACCGGGCGCACCGCCTGTCCAAGTACGTCTGGCAGATGGCCGTGCGCGTGGTGTGCTTCATCGGCGCCGTCCTCGTGTGGACGACCTGGCACACCTGGCTCGCGGTCATCCCGATCGTCCTCGCCGCGGTCATCCCGTGGGTCGCGGTCATCCTCGCCAACGCCGGCAACCACGCCGAGAGCGACATCGTCGCCCCGGCCGGAGCCATCGAGCTCTACGACGCCGTCGACCCCCGCCTCCGCGAGCAGCAGGAGGACGCCCGGGCCGAGGCCTACCGTGCCGAGCAGGAACGCCTCCGCGAGCAGGCCCAGCACGCGCAGGAGGAGTGGCAGCGGAACGGCGACCGCTCCCGTGTGTGGTCCGCGAAGTCCCGGACGCGCCGCTGATGGGGGCGACGTTCGACCTCTTCACGGAGCCCGGCGCGACACCGGTCTGCTCCCGGGCCGGCTGCACGAACACGGCCGAGTGGCGGATCAACTGGCGGAACCCGCGCATCCACGCCGTCGACCGCGTGAAGATCTGGGCGGCCTGCGAGGAGCACTGCGACTTCCTCGCCGACTACCTGCGCTCCCGCTCGTTCCCGGTCCGGGTGACCGGGATGCACGAGGACGTCGACAGCCTCGACGACGTCCGTGCGCGGGAGGACGCCCCGAAGAACGACGTCGGGGTGCGCTCCAGCGGCACCGGACGATGACGGACGAGTTCGACCCCAGCGCCCGCTACGGCCGGAAGCACGCCGCGAAGCTCCAGCGCGACGCCGCTCCCGGGTCCGTCCACGCGGACACCACCGACGGCCCGACGGTCGGCTGGCGGTTCGTCCGGAGCCGCCGCTGGCTCGGGTACTTCGCGATCGCCGTGGCCTTCGCGATCATCTGCACGCTCTTCGGGATGTGGCAGTGGGACCGGCGCAACGAGGCCGTCCGGCAGAACGAGCAGATCGCGCAGAACTACGACCACACGCCCGTGCCGCTCGACCAGGCGCTCCCCCGGGCCTCGTCGTGGACCGACGACCAACAGTGGCTCCGGGTCGAGGTCACCGGCCGGTACGACGTCGACGACCAGCTCCTCGTCCGCAACCGCGTGCACAACGGCCAGCCCGGGTTCGAGGTCCTCACGCCGCTCGTCACCGCCGACGGTCGCGCGTTCGTCGTCGACCGCGGGTGGGTGCCGACCGGCAACCGGCAGGACGCGCCGGACAGCGTCCCCGCTCCGCCGAACGGACAGGTGACGGTGATCGCGCGCCTGCAGCAGAGCGAGCCGCGCATCCCCGGCCGCACCGACCCCTCGCACACCGACCAGGTGCAGTCGGTGACGCTCGCCGACGTCGCGGGCAAGGTCGACGCCCCGATCTGGACGGGCGCGTACGGCCAGCTCGCCTCCGAGTCCCCCGCTCCTGCGGAGGTTCGGCCCCTGGGGTGGGACCGTCCGTCCGCGGACACCGGTCTGCACCTCAGCTACTTCATCCAGTGGTTCCTCTTCGCCGCCGGAGGATTCGGCTTCCTGGCCTACGTGATGGTGCAGGAGTACCGGAACCTCAACCAGGACGACCCCGAGGAGCGCGAGCGTGCCCTCGAACGGCAGCGGCGGAAGGACGCCAAGCCGAGGTCCGACGACGAGGTCGAGGACGAGCTGCTCGGCGCGCACCGCTGACGGATCGCGACCCCAGGACGAACGGGAGGCGCGGTGCCAGCCGGCACCGTCCTCCCTCGCAGGCTCGGTCGGCGCGCCCCGCGCAACGCTCCGCGTTGCCGTTGAGCGGTGCGCGCCCGTCCGTCAGAGGGTCGCTACGCCAGCTCGATGAGCTCCGCGTAGTCCTTGTTCCAGTGGTCCTCGGTACCGTCCGGCAGCAGCAGCACCCGCTCGGGGTTGAGCGCGTCGACCGCACCGGCGTCGTGGGAGACGAGCACCACGGCGCCCTCGAAGCCGGCCAGCGCGTTGAGGATCTCCTCGCGCGACGCCGGGTCGAGGTTGTTCGTGGGCTCGTCGAGCAGCAGCACGTTCGCGCCCGACACGACGATCATCGCGAGCGACAGCCGGGTCTTCTCGCCACCGGACAGGACGCCGGCCTTCTTGTAGCCGTCGTCGCCGGTGAACAGGAACGAACCGAGCACACGACGGGCCTCGGTCTCGTTGAGGTCCGTCGACGCCGACACCATGTTCTCGATCACCGTGCGGTTCACGTCGATGTTCTCGTGCTCCTGCGCGTAGTACCCGATCCGCAGGCCGTGCCCGGGCAGGATCTCGCCCGTGTCCGGTCGGTCCGCACCGGCCAGGATCCGGAGCAGCGTCGTCTTGCCCGCACCGTTGAAACCGAGGATCACCACGCGCGACCCTCGGTCGATCGCCAGGTCCACCCCGGCGAAGATCTCGAGCGAGCCGTACGACTTCGACAGCCCCTCGGCCATCAGCGGAGTGCGACCGCACGGTGCCGGCGTGGGGAAGCGGATCTTCGCGACGCGGTCGGCGACGCGCTCGTCCTCCAGTCCGGCGAGCAGCTTGTCCGCGCGCGCGACCATCTGGTGCGCAGCGGCAGCCTTCGACGCCTTCGCGCCGAAGCGGGCGGCCTGGTCCTTCAGGGTCGCGGCCTTCTTCTCGGCGCCGGCACGCTCCTTGCGGCGGCGCTCCTCGTCGGCCACGCGCTGCCGCTGGTAGAGCTTCCACCCCATGTTGTAGACGTCGATGGTCTGACGGTTCGCGTCGAGGTAGAAGACGCGGTTGACGACCTCGTCCACCAGCTCCACGTCGTGGGAGATGATGATGACGCCGCCGGGGTAGGTCTTCAGGTGCTCGCGGAGCCACACCACGGAGTCGGCGTCGAGGTGGTTCGTCGGCTCGTCGAGGATCATCGTCTCGGCGTCCGAGAACAGGATGCGGGCGAGTTCGATGCGCCGGCGCTGGCCACCCGACAGCGTCTTCAGCTGCTGGTCGAGGATGCGGTCCGGCAGCTTGAGGTTCGATGCGATCGACGCCGCTTCGGCCTCGGCAGCGTACCCGCCGAGCGCGTTGAACTGGTCGTCGAGCCGGCTGTACCGCCGCATGGCCTTCTCGGCCACGTCAGCGTCGTCGCTCGCCATGTCCAGCGTCGCCTGACGGATGCCCTCGACGAGCTCGCCGAGACCACGGGCGTCGAGGATGCGCTTGCGCGCGGTGTCCTCGGGGTTGCCCGAGCGCGGGTCCTGCGGCAGGTAGCCGATCTCCCCCGAGCGCTCGATCTTGCCGTCGGTCGGCTGCGACTCGCCGGCGAGGGCCTTCGTCATCGTGGTCTTGCCGGCGCCGTTGCGCCCGACGAGCCCGATCTTGTCACCCTTCTCGACGCGGAAGGACACGTGCTCCATGAGGAGGCGAGCGCCTACGCGGATCTCGAGGTCGTGCACGGCAAGCACAGGAGGACGTCCAATCAGTTGGTGATGTGCACAACGACGTGTGCGGGAGGTGCACCGCTACGCTGACGGGACCGATGGTCCTCGAACGGGACCAGCAGTCCATTCTAGGAGAATCCATGACGAACGCCACCGGGTTCGCTCGCCGCGCAGTCCTCGCCGACCGTCTTCGCACCTCGGGGCTCGCCACCGACGCCGCCCTGGTCGCCGGCGGCGCGCTGTTCACCGCCGCGATGGCACAGCTCCAGGTGCAGATGTGGCCGGTCCCGATCACCGGGCAGACCCTGGCCGTCGTGCTCGTCGGCGCCACGCTCGGCGCCCGACGCGGCATGCTGTCGCTGCTCGTCTACGCCGTCGCGGGCCTCGCGGGTGCACCGTTCTTCGCCGAGTTCTCCGGTGGTCTCGCAGCCCTGGCCTCGCCGAGCTTCGGCTACGTCATCGGCTTCGTGCCGGCCGCCGGCCTGGTCGGCTGGCTCGCCCGCTGGAACTGGGACCGGAAGGTCGGGCGTGCCACGGTCGCGATGCTCCTGGCGACCGCCGTCCCCTTCGTCACGGGCCTGCCCTGGCTCGCTGTGGTGCTCGGTCAGCTCGGCGCGCCGAACGACACCCAGTCGGTGCTCGCCGCCGGCCTCTACCCGTTCATCGTCGGTGGCGTCGCCAAGGCCCTCATCGCCGCCGGTGTCCTGCCCCTGGCGTGGAAGCTGGTCGGCCGCCGCTGACGCACCCGCACGACGACGGGCCCCGCACCTGCTGGTGCGAGGCCCGTCGCTGTTCCGACCCGGGCTGCTGTCTCCCTCCGCGAGCGAGCACGACACGCCGCGCGACGGACGCCGGGCGGGCGATGGGCGTCGCGGGGACCGGTCGAACGTGACGGATCGTGCGCACTCGGCGTGGCGGGCGCACCGCACCGACGACGGACGGGAGGCGCGGTGCCAGCTGGCACCGCGCCTCCCGTCCGTGCGTCGTGGCGGCTAGATCGAGAAGCCGAGCGCGCGCATCATCTCGCGTCCGTCGTCGGTGATCCGCTCCGGACCCCACGGCGGCATCCACACCCAGTTGATGCGGAACGCGTCGACGATGCCGTCGAGCGCGTTGGCGGTGTCGCCCTCGATGACGTCGGTCAGGGGGCAGCCCGCGCTCGTCAGCGTCATGCTGATCACGAGGGCGTTCGCCTCGTCGTCCATCGCGAGGTCGTAGATGAGGCCGAGGTCGACGATGTTGACGCCGAGCTCCGGGTCCTGGACCTCCTTGAGGCCCTCGACGACCTCGTCGAACTTCTCCGGGGAGAGTGCGGTGATCATCAGTTGCCCGCCGCTGCAGCCTGCACGTAGCGGTCGTAGCCCTCGTTCTCGAGGCGCTCGGCCAGCTCCGGACCACCCTGCTCGGCGACCTTGCCCGCGACGAACACGTGGACGAAGTCCGGCTTGATGTAGCGGAGGATGCGCGTGTAGTGCGTGATCAGCAGGACGCCGAGGCCGGTCGCTGCCTTCGCGCGGTTGACGCCCTCGGACACGATCTTCAGCGCGTCGACGTCGAGGCCGGAGTCGGTCTCGTCGAGCACGGCGAACTTCGGCTTGAGGAGCTCGAGCTGCATGATCTCGTGGCGCTTCTTCTCGCCGCCGGAGAAGCCCTCGTTGACGTTGCGCTCGGCGAACGACGAGTCCATCTTGAGGTCGGCCATCGACTGGCGCAGGTCCTTGACCCACCCGCGGAGTGCGGGGGCCTCGCCGTCGATCGCGGTCTTCGCGGTACGGAGGAAGTTCGACACCGTGACGCCGGGGATCTCGACCGGGTACTGCATCGCGAGGAACATGCCGGCGCGGGCGCGCTCGTCGACGCTCATCGCGAGGACGTCCTCGCCGTCGAGCGTGATCGAGCCGCCGGTGACGTTGTAGCGCGGGTGACCGGCGATCGTGTAGGCCAGGGTGGACTTGCCGGAGCCGTTCGGCCCCATGATCGCGTGGATCTCGCCCTCGTTGATGGTGAGGTCGACGCCCTTCAGGATCTCCTTGGTGCCCTGGTCGGTGTCGATCGAGACCTGCAGGTCACGGATTTCGAGAGTGGACATTGCGTTCCTTCGGTTACAGCTGCTGTGCGGCGTCAGCCGCGCGGGAAGAGTGGTGGTGTCGCTCAGTCGACGGGGACCGGGTCGTGCACGTCGACGTAGACGTCGCCGTCACGGACCTCGACCCGGAAGACCGGCACCGGCTCGTACGCCGGGAAGTTCTGCGGCTTGCCGGTGGCCAGCGAGAAGCGGGACCCGTGGGCCCAGCACTCGAGCGTGTCGCCCTCGACGAAGCCCTCGGCCAGGGAGATGTCCCCGTGCGTGCAGGTGTCACCGATCGCGTGCACGGCCCCGGCCGAGTCCTTCACGATCGCCACGGCAGTGCCGTCCACGACGACGCGCATCGGGCTGTCGACGGCGATCTCCGACTCGGCGCAGACCTTCTCGGCCATCAGGCGTCCGCCTGCTCGGCCTCGGGCTCCGCAGCGGCGACCACGGTCCGGCCGTCGGCGAGCTCCTGCTCGACCGCGGCGATCAGGCGCTCCTCGAGCTCGGGCGCGCCGATCTTCTGGATGACCTCGACCAGGAAGCCGAGCACGACGAGGCGACGTGCTTCCTCCTCGGGGATGCCACGGGCCTGCAGGTAGAAGAGCTGCTCGTCGTCGAAGCGACCGGTCGCACTGGCGTGCCCGGCTCCCTCGATGTTGCCCGTCTCGATCTCGAGGTTCGGGATGCTGTCCGCGCGCGTGCCGTCGGTGAGCACCAGGTTGCGGTTCTGCTCGTACGAGTCGGTGCCGTCACCGGCGCGCCCGATCAGCACGTCGCCGATCCAGACCGTGTGCGCACCCTCGCCCTGCAGTGCGCCCTTGTAGTTGACGCGGCCACGGGTGTTCGGGGCGTCGTGGTTCACGTACACCTGCTGCTCGATGTACTGCCCGGCGTCGGCGAAGTACACGCCGTACATCTCGGTGTCCGCACCCTGCGCCCCGAGGTGCGTCGAGGGGTTCACGCGGACGACGTCGCCGCCGAGCGAGACCACGACGTGCTTGAGGAAGGCGTCGCGACCGACCTCGGCGAACTGCGTCGACACGTGCACCGCGTCGTCGTCCCAGTCCTGCAGGCTGACGACCGTGAGCCGTGCGCCGTCACGGACGACGATCTCGACGTTCTCGCTGAGGAGCGCCGACCCGCGGTTGTCGATGACGACGATGCCCTGGGCGTGCTGCTCGGCCGTGATGACCGTGTGCGCCGCGCGGGCCTGCGTGCCGAAGTCCGAGCGGGTGATCGAGATCGACTCGTGCGCCTCGGTCGCCTTGACGGTGACCTTCAGCACCGCGTCGCGGGCGGTCCAGGCCGCCGCGGCCGCGCGGTCCTCGGGCAGGCCGGCGGTGCCGACGACCGGGTCGTCGCTGCGACCCCACTCGACGTCGGCCCCCTCGGTCTGGCGCGCCAGGAACGGGTAGGCGGAGCCGTCGAGGCCACCCTCGAGCAACGGCTGGAGCTTCGCGAGCGGCGCGAACTTCCAGTTGACCTCGCGGCCGGTCACCGGCGGGAACGCGTCGAGGTCACCGGACTGCGGCCGCTCGGACCGGGTCTGGACCGGGACCTTCGCGTCCCAGCCGCCGTCGGAGTGCGCGCGGGCACCGTGCTGGTCGGTGCCCTGCGTGCTGCGTGCGGACGGAGCCTGCTGGCCCTGTGCGACGGCCGAGGGCTCGACCGGCTGGTCGATGCGCGGTGCGGGGGTGGCCCCGTCGGTGGGTGTCGGGTTGGTGCTGGTGTTCGACATCTAGCCGACGGATCCTTCCATGCTCATCTCGATGAGCTTGTTGAGTTCGAGCGCGTACTCCATCGGGAGCTCGCGGGCGATGGGCTCGATGAACCCGCGGACGATCATGGCCATGGCCTCGTCCTCCGGCATGCCGCGCGACATGAGGTAGAACAGCTGCTCCTCGCTCACGCGGGAGACCGTGGCCTCGTGGCCGAGCTGGACGTCGTCGACGCGGATGTCGATCGCCGGGTACGTGTCGCTGCGGCTCACCGTGTCGACGAGCAGCGCGTCACAGCGGACCGTGTTCGCGGCGTGGTGCGCGGCCGGGTCGACGCGGACCTCACCGCGGTAGCCGGCGCGGCCGCCGCCACGGGCGATCGACTTCGAGACGATCGACGACGTCGTGTACGGCGCCATGTGGATCATCTTCGCGCCGGCGTCCTGGTGCTGGCCCGGACCGGCGAACGCGACGGACAGGGTCTCGCCCTTGGCGTGCTCACCGGCGAGGTAGATCGACGGGTACTTCATCGTGACCTTCGACCCGATGTTCCCGTCGATCCACTCCATCGTCGCGCCCTCGTGCGCGATCGCGCGCTTGGTGACGAGGTTGTAGACGTTGCTCGACCAGTTCTGGATCGTCGTGTAGCGCACGCGGGCGTTCTTCTTCACGATGATCTCGACCACGGCGGAGTGCAGCGAGTCCGACTTGTAGATCGGGGCCGTGCAGCCCTCGATGTAGTGGACGTAGGAGTCCTCGTCCGCGATGATCAGCGTCCGCTCGAACTGGCCCATGTTCTCGGTGTTGATCCGGAAGTAGGCCTGCAGCGGGATCTCGACGTGCACGCCCTTCGGGACGTAGACGAACGAGCCACCGGACCACACGGCGGTGTTCAGCGCGGCGAACTTGTTGTCGCCGGCCGGGATCACCGAGCCGAAGTACTCCTCGAAGAACTCCGGGTGCTCGCGGAGCGCCGTGTCGGTGTCCATGAAGATGACGCCCTGCTGCTCCAGGTCCTCGCGGATCTGGTGGTAGACGACCTCGGACTCGTACTGGGCGGCGACACCGGCGACGAGGCGCTGGCGCTCCGCCTCGGGGATGCCGAGGCGCTCGTAGGTGTTGCGGATGTCCTCCGGCAGCTCTTCCCAGGTCTGGGCCTGCTTCTCGGTGGACTTCACGAAGTACTTGATGTTGTCGAAGTCGATGTCCGACAGGTCGGCACCCCACGACGGCATGGGCTTGCGGTCGAACAGCGTCAGCGCCTTGAGGCGGAGCTTGTGCATCCACTCGGGCTCGTTCTTCCGGGCGGAGATGTCGCTGACCACCTCGTCCGACAGACCACGGCGCGCGGACGCGCCGGCCGTGTCGGAGTCGGACCAGCCGAACTCGTACTGGCCGAGCCCTTCGAGTTCTGGACGGTCGATGAGCACGTCGGACATGGTCTCCTCGTTTCCTTCTCGCGGCAGCGTCTGTCGGGACAACCCGTGACGTCCGGACGCCATTCCACCGCGGACCTCCGACAGGAGTCCCACGGCGTTGCTGCCTCGCAACGTCGATGGTCCCACGCAGTCGTCCGACCGATCGGCGATCACGGCCCATTCGGAGCCGGCGCCTGCCTAGACTTGACTGCTGCTGAACCCTCGAATCCTACAGGTTCACCGCACGGAACAACAGGAAGGCACCACCCTCGTGACTCGCGTCGGACCCACCGTCGAGCAGGGCGTCCGCCCCGGCACCCGCACGCCGCGGTGGTGGTCCCTCCCCCGCGCCGTCGACCCCCGCGTGATCTGGCTCGCCTGGGCGTCCTTCGTCGTCGAGGTGGTGCTGATCGGCACCGGCGGCCTCGTCCGCCTGACAGCGTCCGGCCTCGGCTGCCCGACGTGGCCGAAGTGCACCGCCGAGTCGCTCGTGTCGACCCCGGAGATGGGGATCCACGGCGTGATCGAGTTCGGGAACCGTCTGCTCACCTTCGTGCTGGTGGTGGTCGCGGTCGCGATGTTCCTCGCCGTCGTCCGCATGCGCCGCACGCGCCCCGAGCTCTTCTGGCTCGCCTTCGCCCAGGGCATCGCGATCCCGGTGCAGGCGGTGATCGGCGGCCTCAGCGTCCTCACGAACCTCAACCCGTTCGTCGTCGGGCTGCACTTCGTGGTGTCGACGACGCTCGTCGCGGTGACGGCGACGCTCGTGTACCGCTCGATGAACGGTCCGCGCACCGCGGTGCGGCTCGTCCCGGGCTGGTACACCGGCCTCGTCCGCGGCACCGTCGTCGCGGTGGTCGTCACCGTCCTGGTCGGCATCCTGACCACGGGCTCCGGGCCGCACGCGGGTGCGAGCGAGGCGGTCGACGGTGGCCGTCTGCACCGCACCGGGTTCGACCCGCAGCTGATGGAGCACCTGCACGCCATCCCGGCCTACGCGCTGTTCGCGCTGACGCTGGCGCTCGTCGTCGGCGCGGTCGTCCTCCGGCTGTCGAGCCGCTGGGCCCTCGTCCTGCTCGTCGTCGAGTTCGTGCAGATCGCCGTCGGCCTGACCCAGGCGCGCACGGGCCTGCCGGTCGGCCTGGTGGGGACCCACATGGTGCTCGCCGGACTCCTCGTCGGTGCGGTCACCGTCGTCGTGCTCAGCACGCGCGGCAGCGCCGGTCGCCAGGCCGCGCGGGAGCGCATCACCGCCTGACGCGGTCGTCCGCCGCCCTCCGACGTCCCACGCGTCGCCTCCGTCCCGAGCGCCGACGCGTGGGACGTCGTCGTCCGCACGGCTCCGGCACCGTGACCACGCACAGAACGCCGGCGTCGGCGCAGGACGCCTCCGACCACCCGGGACGCCTCCGGATCCGGCACCGTCTCGCGCAGGTGCGACCGTCTCGTGCGGACGCCGCCGTCCCGCACCTCGGCACCGGACCGGCCACGATGCGGACGGGAGGCGCAGCACCGCCCGCCCCGCGCCTCGGCACCGGACCGGCCACGGTGCGGACGGGAGGCGCAGCACCGCCCGCCCCGCGCCTCCCGTCCGACGCCCGGTCGCGGCCGCGCGTCTGCTGCGACATCCCCGTCGTCGTACGACAGCGGCATCGTCGCTGGGCGCACTCGCCTCGCGCAGCCCGCGTCACGCGCAGGCTCCCGCGACATCCCCGTCGTCGTACGACAGCGGCGTCGTCGCGTCAACCGACGCCACCCGGGTCGACGCGGGCACGCACCCCGCCCACCCGACCCGCGAACGCCCGACCCGGGACCGCCCGCGCTGCGCCCTGACGCACGGAGCGCCGCCGGCAGACCGGCGGCGCTCCGTGCGCGGGCGACGAACCCGGGCTAGATCGTGAAGGTGAAGACCTGCGGCAGCAGCGGGTCGATGCCCACCGCGATGAACAGCAGCGTCAGGTAGGTGATCGAGCTGTGGAACACCCGCATCGGCTGGACCTGCTCCACGTGCTGGATCGCCCGCGAGTACAGCCGGTGCGACTCGACGACGAACCAGATGCCGCCGGCCAGGGCGACGACCGTGTACAGCGGCCCCATGTGCGCGACCGGGATGAGCAGCAGCGAGCAGACGAGCGTCGCCCAGGCGTAGAGCACGACCTGCAGCCCGACGACCGTGCGCCCGCGCACGACCGCGAGCATCGGCACGTCGGCGGCGTCGTAGTCGTCGCGGTACTTCATCGACAGCGGCCAGTAGTGCGGCGGCGTCCAGAGGAAGATCACCATGAAGAGGATGATCGGCGCCCAGGTCAGCGACCCGGTGACACCGGCCCAGCCGATGAGCACCGGCATGCACCCGGCGGATCCGCCCCAGACGATGTTCTGCGGGGTGCGGCGCTTGAGCCAGAGCGTGTAGACGCAGACGTAGATCAGGATCGCGACGACGCTGAGCGCGGCGGCCAGCCAGTTCACCAGGAAGCCGAGGACGGCGGTCGACAGGACGGCGAGCGTCCACGAGAACACCAGTGCCTCCTTGTCGGAGAGCTCACCGGTGACCAGGGGGCGCTGGCTGGTGCGCTTCATCAGCCGGTCGATGTCGCGGTCGATGTAGCAGTTGAAGGCCGAGGCCGACCCTGCCGACATCGCGCCACCGAGCATCGTCCAGAACACGAGCCAGAGGTCCGGGACCCCGCGCTCCGCCAGGAACATCGTCGGAGCGGTCGTGACGAGGAGCAGCTCCATGACCCGGGGCTTCGTCAGCGAGACGTACGCGCGGACCTTGCGGGACAGCGTCGAGCGGGGTCGATCGGTGTCGGGCCGGGTCGCGGTGGCAGTCAACAGGGGAACCTCAGTCCGTTCGCGTCAGCTCGCACGCTCGGTGGGCGGCTCCGTCACCGTCGGGGCGTGCGTCGACCCGGAATGCACACGGGTCGACACCAGTTTAGGCCATCGAGGCGCCGCGAGGATGCCCCGCCTCGCCGACCGGGCCGGCTGCCCGACACGGCACCGTCGTCACCTGGACACCTTCTGAGTGCGTGGTCACTATGCTGGACACGCCCTCCCGCATCGTGTGCCCCGAAGACGTCGGCCGCGAAGAGCCGGTCGGCCGCCGCTCGACGGCGACACGACACACGGCCCCGGGACGGCGATCATGTCCGTGCGATGGCACGAGCCCTCGCACATGTCGCAACAACGAAGGGTCAACATCCAAGTGGCTGAATTCACCTGGGACGCCATCGACCGGAAGGCCGTCGACACGGCACGCGTCCTCGCCGCCGACGCGGTCGAGGCCGCCGGCAACGGTCACCCCGGCACCGCGATGAGCCTCGCGCCGGTCGCCCACCTGCTCTTCCAGAAGGTGATGCGTCGCGACCCCAGCGACTCCACCTGGATCGGCCGCGACCGCTTCATCCTCTCCGCCGGTCACGCCTCGATCCTGCAGTACGTGCAGTTCTACCTGCACGGCTACGGCCTCGAGCTCGAGGACCTGCAGCACCTGCGCAAGTGGGGCTCGAAGACCCCGGGTCACCCGGAGTACGGCCACACCGACGGTGTCGAGATCACCACCGGCCCGCTCGGCCAGGGCCTCGCCTCGGCGGTCGGCTTCGGCTACGCGCAGCGCTTCGAGCGCGGCCTGTTCGACCCGGAGACCGCCGACGGCGAGTCGCCCTTCGACCACTTCACCTACGTGATCGCCGGTGACGGTGACATGCAGGAGGGCGTCACCAACGAGGCCGCGAGCCTCGCGGGCCGTCAGCAGCTCGGTCGCCTGGTCGTCTTCTACGACTCGAACCAGATCTCGATCGAGGACGACACCGACATCGCGTTCTCCGAGGACGTCGCGGCCCGCTACGAGGCCCTCGGCTGGCACGTCCAGCACGTCGACTGGAAGAAGACCGGCGAGTACTCCGAGGACGTCGAGGAGCTCCACCGCGCCGTCGAGGCCGCCAAGGCCGAGACGACCAAGCCGTCGCTCATCGTCCTCAAGACGATCATCGGTTGGCCGTCGCCGACCAAGCAGAACTCCGGCAAGATCCACGGTTCGGCGCTCGGTGCCGACGAGCTCAAGGGCCTCAAGGAGGTCCTCGGCTTCGACGCGGACAAGACCTTCCACGTCGACCCGGAGGTGCTCGAGTACACCCGCGGTGCGATCACCAAGGGCCAGGCCGAGCACGCCGAGTGGACGAAGACCTTCGACGCGTGGGCTGCGGCCAACCCGGAGAAGAAGGCCATGCTCGACCGCATCAACGCGGGCGAGCTCCCCGAGGGCCTCGAGGAGGCGCTGCCGGTCTTCTCCACCGAGAAGGCCGTCTCGACCCGCGCCGCCTCCGGCAAGGTCATCAACGCCATCGCGCCGCTCATGCCCGAGTTCTGGGGCGGTTCGGCGGACCTCGCCGAGTCGAACCTGACCACGATCGAGGGCGCGAAGTCCTTCGGTCCGGCCGAGGCGTCGACGAAGACCTGGAGCACCGACCCGTACGGCCGCGTGCTGCACTTCGGCATCCGCGAGCACGCGATGGGCTCGATCCTGTCCGGCATCGTCCTGCACGGGAACACCCGCCCCTTCGGCGGCACGTTCCTCATCTTCAGCGACTACATGCGTCCGGCGGTCCGTCTCGCCGCGCTCATGAAGGCGCCGGCGATCTACGTCTGGACCCACGACTCCATCGCCCTGGGCGAGGACGGCCCGACGCACCAGCCGATCGAGCAGATCACCGCGCTCCGTGCGATCCCGGGTCTCGACGTCGTCCGTCCGGCCGACGCCAACGAGGTGTCGTACGCGTGGCTCGAGATGCTCAAGCACAAGGACCGTCCGGCCGGCATCGCGCTGAGCCGTCAGAACCTCCCCGTCTTCGAGCGTGGCGAGGGCGACGCCTCCGGCGAGACGCTCGCCTCGGCGAAGAACGTCGCGAAGGGCGCGTACGTCCTGGCCGAGGCGCCGAACGGCACCCCGGACGTGATCCTCATCGCGACCGGTTCCGAGGTCCAGATCGCGGTCGATGCGCGTGAGCAGCTCAAGGGCGAGGGCATCAACGCCCGCGTCGTGAGCGCCCCCTCGCTCGAGTGGTTCTTCGAGCAGTCGGAGTCCTACCGCGAGCAGGTCCTGCCGAAGGCCGTCACCGCGCGCGTCTCGGTCGAGGCCGGCATCGCGATGAGCTGGCGCGACATCGTCGGCGACAAGGGCCGCAGCGTGTCGATCGAGCACTTCGGTGCATCGGCCGACTACCAGCGCCTGTTCGCCGAGTTCGGTTTCACCACCGAGCACGTCGTCGCCGCCGCCAAGGAATCGATCGCAGCGTCCTGACCCACGAGGGGCCGGATCCGGTACGCCGGGTCCGGCCCCTCTGCCGGGAGGCACGCGGCGGTCCCGCCACCGCGCCTCCCGGCCCACAGACCACGACACACACGGCCCTGGTCGCCTCCGCGCACCGGGCCGGTCGACGAAAGAAGAAGAGAAACCATGGCTGAGAACACCCCCACCGCCGCCCTCTCCGAGGTCGGCGTCAGCATCTGGCTCGACGACCTGTCGCGCGAGCTGCTCGAGACCGGCAAGCTGACCGAGCTCATCGAGCAGAAGAACGTCGTCGGCGTCACCACGAACCCGACGATCTTCGCGTCGGCCCTCGCCAAGGGCGAGCGCTACGACTCGCAGGTCAAGGAGCTCGCGGCGAAGGGCACCGACGTCACCGAGGCGATCTTCGAGATCACCACGCAGGACGTCGCGAACGCGTCCGACGTCTTCAAGCCGATCTACGACGAGACCAAGGGCTTCGACGGCCGTGTCTCGATCGAGGTCGAGCCGGGCCTCGCCCACGACACCCAGAAGACCATCGAGCAGGCCAAGTTCCTGTTCGAGAAGGTCGGTCGCGAGAACGTCCTCATCAAGATCCCCGCGACGCTCGAGGGCCTCGAGGCCATCACCGAGGTCATCGGTGCCGGCATCTCGGTCAACGTCACCCTGATCTTCTCGCTCGAGCGCTACCGCGCCGTCATCGACGCCTACCTCGGTGGCCTCGAGAAGGCCAAGGCCGCGGGCCACGACCTCTCGAAGATCCACTCGGTCGCCTCGTTCTTCGTGTCGCGTGTCGACTCCGAGATCGACAAGCGCCTCGACGCCGCGGGCACCGACGAGGCGAAGGCCCTCAAGTCGAAGGCCGGCATCGCCAACGCGCAGCTCGCCTACCAGGTCTGGACCGAGCAGTTCGCCACCGAGCGTGCCCTCGGCCTGCTCGAGTCCGGTGCCAACACGCAGCGTCCGCTGTGGGCCTCGACCGGTGTCAAGGACCCGTCGCTGCCCGACACGCTCTACGTGACCGAGCTCGCCGCGCCGAACACGGTCAACACCATGCCGGGCAAGACGCTCGACGCGACGTTCGACCACGGCGAGATCCACGGTGACGCCATCGCCGGCTCGTTCGACGACGCGCAGCAGGTCATGGACCAGATCGCTGCCGCCGGTGTCGACTACGACGACGTCGTCGCGCTGCTCGAGAAGGAGGGCGTCGACAAGTTCAACGTCTCCTGGGGCGAGCTCGTCGACACGGTGAAGACCGCGCTCGAGAACAGCAAGTAAGCACGACCGGAGCCTGCGTCCAGAGGACGGGACCGCCGTCACCCGGACGCAGGCACCCCCGGTCAGGACCCGACCGCCGGAGCCGCGACGCGCCTCCCGGCCGGACCTGACCACCACGACGGCGGAGTCGCCGCTGCCCCCGCAGCGCAGCGCTCCGCCGTCTCCGTTCGACCCACAAGGAGTCCACACTCATGTCACCGGTGGCGATCACCCCGGAGCACAACCCGCTCCGGTTGCCGACCGACCGACGTCTGAACCGGATCGCGGGGCCCAGCACCCTCATCATCTTCGGCGTGACGGGCGACCTGTCCCGCAAGAAGCTGATGCCCGCGGTCTACGACCTGGCGAACCGAGGGCTCCTGCCCCCGGGCTTCGCACTCGTCGGGTTCGCCCGGCGCGACTGGGAGGACCAGGACTTCTCCCAGCTCGTGCACGACGCGGTCCGGGACCACTCCCGCACCCCCTTCGACGAGGCCGTCTGGAAGCAGCTCGAGCAGGGCATCCGCTTCGTGCAGGGCTCGTTCGACGACCCCGAGGCCTTCCTCGAGCTGAAGCGCACCGTCGACGAGCTCGACGCGGAGCGCGGCACGCTCGGCAACCACGCCTTCTACCTCTCCATCCCGCCGAAGATGTTCCCGGTGGTGACCGAGCAGCTCAAGGTCTCTGGACTGACCGAGAAGCGCGAGGGCTCCTGGAGCCGCGTGGTCGTCGAGAAGCCGTTCGGCTCCGACCTCCGCACCGCGCGCGAGCTGAACGCGATCGTCGAGAGCGTCTTCGCGCCCGACGACGTGTTCCGCATCGACCACTACCTCGGGAAGGAGACCGTCCAGAACCTGCTGACGCTCCGGTTCGCGAACCAGATGTACGAACCCATCTGGAACTCGAACTACGTCGACCACGTGCAGATCACGATGGCCGAGGACATCGGCGTCGCCGGTCGGGCCGCGTACTACGACGGCATCGGCGCAGCGCGCGACGTCATCCAGAACCACCTGCTGCAGCTCCTCGCGCTCACCGCGATGGAGGAACCCGTCTCGTTCAAGGCCGCTGACCTGCGCGCCGAGAAGGAGAAGGTGCTCTCCGCCGTGCGCCTGCCCGAGGACCTCGCCACGGCGACGGCACGCGGCCAGTACGACGGTGGCTGGCAGGGCGGCGAGAAGGTCCTGGGCTTCCTCGAGGAAGCGGGGATGGACCCCGAGTCCACGACCGAGACCTACGCGGCGATCAAGCTCGACATCGCGACCCGCCGCTGGCAGGGCGTCCCGTTCTACCTGCGGGCGGGCAAGCGCCTCGGCCGTCGCGTGACCGAGATCGCGATCGTCTTCAAGCGCGTCCCCGAGGACGTCTACGGCAACACGCAAGCACCCCTCGGGCAGAACGCGCTCGTCATCCGTGTCCAGCCGGACGAGGGCGTCACGCTCCGCTTCGGCTCGAAGGTCCCGGGCGTCGGCACGCAGGTGCGCGACGTGACGATGGACTTCGGCTACGGACACGCGTTCACCGAGGCCTCGCCGGAGGCGTACGAGCGACTCATCCTCGACGTGCTCCTCGGCGACCCTCCCCTGTTCCCCCGTCACCAAGAGGTGGAACTGTCGTGGAAGATCCTCGACCCGATCGAGGCGTTCTGGGCCACGCAGGGCCAGCCCGAGCAGTACCGTCCCGGCACGTGGGGTCCGGCGTCCGCCGATGCCCTGCTCGCCCGCGACGGCCGGACCTGGAGGCGTCCATGAAGATCGACCTGCCGAACACCACGGTCTCGAAGATCCAGAAGAAGCTCGTCCACATCCGCGAGGAGGGTGGCGCCGTCGCCCTCGGCCGCGTGCTGACGCTCATCATCTCGACCGCCCTCGGGCACGAGGAAGAGGCGATCTCGGCCGCGAACCAGGCGTCGCGCGAGCACCCGATGCGGGTGATCATCGTGTCGAAGAACGACGGCGACACGAAGTCCCCCGGTCGGCTCGACGCCCAGATCCGCGTCGGCAGCGATGCGGGCGCGAGCGAGGTCATCGTCCTCCGTGCGTACGGCGAGACCGCGACGGACGAGGAGAGCCTGGTCACCGGTCTCCTCCTGTCCGACGCCCCCGTCGTCGCATGGTGGCCGCAGGCCGCTCCGGAGCAGCCGGCAGCGTCCGCGCTGGGCCGGATCGCGCAGCGTCGCATCACCGATGCCGCCGCGCAGAAGGACCCGAACAGCGCGATCGAGGCGCTCGGGAAGTCCTACGTGCCGGGTGACACCGACTTCGCGTGGACCCGCCTGACGCTCTGGCGGAACCAGCTCGCCGCGGCGCTCGACCAGCCGCCGTACGAGCCCGTCACCGGTGTCGAGGTGTCCGGTGCGAGCGACAGCCCGTCCACGATCCTGCTCGCCGCGTGGCTCCAGCTGCAGCTGCAGGTGCCGGTGTCCGTCGTCACCTCGCCGCGGGCCACCGGGTCGAGCGGCATCCACGGGGTCAAGCTCGAGCGTGCCTCGGGCACGATCGACCTCGAGCGCTCGCTCGTCGACGTCGCGACCCTGTCGATGCCCGGGCAGCCGACGCACGACCTGTCGCTGCCCCGACGGAACCTGCGCGACTGCCTCGCAGAGGAACTCCGTAGACTCGACGCGGACGTCCTCTTCGGAGACGTCGTCAAGCACGGGGTGCCCCAGCTGCGCGAGTCCATCGCCGGCTGAGCACCGCACACGGCCGGGGTCCGGGCGGCGGTCGACACGACCGCCGCCCGCCCCGGTCGGACCGAAGGCGGTCGCACCGGTCGGCCGCCACGAACACGGGAGACACGTGACCAACGAACGACGGGTGCTGGTGCACCCGGACAAGCAGTCCCTCGGCGCGTCGGTCGCCGCTCGCTTCATCACGAAGATCATCGACGTGCTGGACGAGCAGGAGCGCGCGGACATCGCGATCAGCGGCGGCTCGGTGTCGACCCTGGTCCTCGCGGCGATCGGGCAGTCGCCTGCGCGTGAGAGCGTGGACTGGTCGAAGGTGCACGTGTGGTGGGTCGACGAGCGCTGGGTCGCCGAGGGCGATGCGGACCGCAACGTCACCGGCACGGAGACGGACTTCTTCGAGCACGTGGACATCCCGCAGGCGAACATCCACCCGATGGCACCGTCCGACGCCGGGCTGTCCATCGACGAGGCCGCCGCTCAGTACGAGCGCGAGCTCCAGGAGGCAGCACCCGAGGGCGCGGTCGCGCCCCGCTTCGACATCACGCTGCTCGGGGTCGGCCCCGACGGCCACACGGCGTCGCTCTTCCCCGAGTTCCCGCAGCTCGCGGTGACCGACCGTGCCGTGCTGACGGTCGACGACTCCCCCAAGCCGCCGGCGCAGCGCCTGACGCTGTCCTTCCCGGTGATCAACGCCTCGCAGCGCGTGTGGGTCATCCTGTCCGGCGCCGAGAAGGCGTCGGTGCTCGGCCTCGCGCTGGCCGGTGCCGCGGTGGACGAGGTCCCCGTCGGCGGCGTCCAGGGCCGCAAGCGCACCGTGTTCTTCGTGGACCAGGACGCCGCGCGCGAGGTCCCCGAGAACCTCATCGCGTCGACCTACTAGACGCGACCCCCTGACGGACGGGAGGCGCGGTGCCGGCTGGCACCGCGCCTCCCGTCCGTCGTCGGTGCCGGCCCGCGCAACTGCCGTGCGGACGTCGCCGGCCCGCTTCCGGTCGCACGACTTGCCACTCACCTCCGACCCCGACGGCATGTCGTGCGACCCGAACGACCGCGTGCGGCACGTCCTGCGACCGGAACAGCCAGGACCGGAGGACCGAGGGCACCGACGACACGTCCGGCGGATGACGAAGGCCCCCGCACCGGATCGGTGCGGGGGCCTTCTGACGCCAGGTGCTACTTCGCGGTACCGCGACGCTGCCGGAGCTGCTGCAGCGCGTCCTCGAGGAGCTGCGCTGCCTCTTCCTCGGTGCGGCGCTCCTTCACGTACGCGAGGTGCGTCTTGTAGGGCTCGGTCTTCGCGACGACGGGAGGGTTCTCCTTGTCGCGGCCGGCCGGCAGACCCGTCGACGGCGAGTCCACCGTCTCCGGGATCTCGTCGTCCGGCAGGGTCGCCGAGAAGTACCGCACGACCTCGTTGCCGAGGGCGTCCCAGTACGAGACGGCCACGCGCTCGGCCTGGACGCCGCGGTCCTGCTCCCCCATCGGACCCGCGCCGACGCGGGACCCTCGGATTGCACTGCCTCCGGTTGCCATGGCTCAGCTCCCTGCCGTGAACTTGTTGATGAGACCGAGCACGATGATCGAGACGATCCAGACCAGACCGAGGATCACCGTGATGCGGTTGAGGTTGCGCTCGGCGACGCCGGACGCCCCGAGGTTGCTCGTCACGCCGCCGCCGAACATGTCGGAGAGACCGCCACCGCGGCCCTTGTGCAGGAGGATGAGGAGCGTGAGCAGGAGGCTCGTGATCGCGAGCAGGACCTGCAGCACGACGGAGAGTATCGCCACGACGTACCTTTCGTGTGAAGTCAGCCCTGCAAGTGTAGCGGGCCGCGTGAGCAGCCCCGACACCGGCACGGGCGTGGCTCAGGCCGGCCACGCGGACGTGGCCGGCCTGAGCAGGATGGATCAGAGTCCGACGTGCTGCCGGAAGCGCGCGATCGCCGCGAACTCCTGCACGTCGAGCGAGGCCCCACCGACGAGCGCGCCGTCGATGTCGGGCTCGCGCAGGAAGCCGGCGATGTTGCCCGACTTCACAGAACCGCCGTAGAGCACGCGCGTGCTGGCGGCGAGGTCGTCGCCCCAGGCCTCGGCGATCCCGCGACGCAGCGCGGCGCAGTCCTCCTGGGCCTGTTCCGCAGTCGCGGCCTGACCGGAACCGATCGCCCAGACCGGTTCGTACGCGACGACGATCTCGGACGGCTTCACGGCCTCGAGGACGACCTTGAGCTGTTCGACCGGGACGACACCGGCGCCGCGCTGCTCGCGCTCCTCGCCGGTCTCACCGACACAGACCACCGGCACGAGGCCGTGCTTGACTGCAGCGGCGGTCTTCGCGGCGACGACCTCGTCGGTCTCCCCGTGCAGCGTGCGCCGCTCGGAGTGTCCGACGATGACGTACTGCGCATCGAGCGCTGCGAGGAACGCCCCGGACACGTCACCGGTGTGGGCACCGGAGTCGTACTGGGACAGGTCCTGGGCGCCGAACCGGATCTCGAGCTTGTCGGCCGAGATGAGCGTCTGCACGCTGCGGAGGTCCGTGAAGGGCGGGAACACCGCGACCTCGACGTCGTCGTGGTCGTGGCGGGCATCCTTCAGGGTCCACGCGATCTTCTGCACGGTGGCGATGGCCTGGAGGTGGTCCAGGTTCATCTTCCAGTTGCCGGCGATGAACGGACGGCGGTTCATGCTGCGTCCTTCCCGGAGTCACCGGCGATGAACGGCGTGCGGGTCATCGGGACCACCCCAGTGCTTCGAGACCGGGCAGTGACTTGCCCTCGAGGAACTCGAGGCTCGCACCACCACCGGTCGAGATGTGCCCGAACCGGTCGTCCGAGAACCCGAGCGACCGGACGGCCGCCGCGGAGTCGCCACCGCCGACGACACCGAGGCCGTCGACCTCGGTCAACGCCTGCGCGACGGTCTTCGTGCCTGCTGCGAACGCCGGGAACTCGAACACGCCCATCGGGCCGTTCCAGAACACGGTCTTCGAGCCGGACACCGCCGACGCGAAGCGCGCCGCGGTCTCCGGGCCGATGTCGAGGCCGATGCCGTCCGTGCCGAACGACGAGGACTCGATCGCGTCGGCCGCGACGGTCTCGTGGTCGGCGTCCGCAGCGAACCCGGAGGCCACCACGACGTCGGTCGGCAGGTCGATCGTCACGCCGAGCTCGTCCGCCTTGGCGAGGTACGCCCGGACGGTGTCGAGCTGATCCTGCTCGAGGAGCGACTTCGCGACCCCGTGACCCTGGGCCGCGAGGAACGTGAAGAGCATGCCGCCGCCGATGCACAGCGTGTCGACCTGCGGGAGCAGGTGCTCGATGACACCGAGCTTGTCGCTGACCTTCGATCCGCCGAGCACGACCGTGTACGGCCGCTGCGGGTCCTTGGTCAACCGCTCGAGCACCGTCAGCTCGGACTCGATGAGCGAGCCGGCCGCGCTGGGCAGCGCTGCCGCGAGCTCGTACACGGAGGCCTGCTTGCGGTGCACGACGCCGAAGCCGTCCGACACGAACGCGTCACCGAGGGCGGCGATCCGCTCGGCGAACGCCGTGCGCGCCGACGCGTCCTTCGAGGTCTCCTCCGGGTTGAAGCGGAGGTTCTCGAGCAGCAGGACGTCGCCGTCCCCGAGGGCCTCGGCGGCCGCGGTCGCCTCGTCGCCGACGGTCTCGCCGACGAAGGTGACCTCCTTGCCGAGCAGTTCGGAGAGCCGCTGCGCCACGGGGGCGAGCGAGTACTCCTGCGCAGGCGTGCCGTCGGGACGACCGAGGTGCGAGATCACGATGACCCGCGCACCGGCGTTGACGAGCGTGTTGAGCGTGCCCAGCGACGCGCGCACGCGGCCGTCGTCGGTGATCGTGCCGTCCTTGAGCGGGACGTTCAGGTCACACCGGACGACGACGCGCTTGCCGGCGAGGTCGCCGAGGTCCTCGAGGGTGCGGAGGCTCATGCCGAGAGTCGCTCGCCCACGTACTCGGTCAGGTCGACGAGGCGGTTCGAGTAGCCCCACTCGTTGTCGTACCACGAGGTGATCTTGACGAGCTTGCCGATGACCTTGGTCAGGCCGGAGTCGTAGATCGACGAGTGCGGGTCCGTCGTGATGTCGGTCGACACCAGCGGGTCCTCGCTGTAGAGCAGGATGCCCTTGAGCGGGCCCTCGGCGGCCTCCTTGTAGGCGGCGTTGATCTCGTCGACGGTGACCTCGGACGACGTCTCGAGGGTGAGGTCGGTGATCGAACCGGTCGGCACCGGCACGCGGAGGGCGTAGCCGTCGAGCTTGCCGGCGAGCTCGGGCATGACGAGGCCGATGGCCTTCGCCGCACCGGTCGAGGTCGGGACGATGTTGAGCGCGGCGGCGCGGGCACGACGCGGGTCCTTGTGCGGGCCGTCCTGCAGGTTCTGGTCGGCGGTGTACGCGTGCACCGTCGTCATGAGGCCACGCTCGATGCCGAACTTGTCGTGGAAGACCTTGGCGAGCGGCGCGAGGCTGTTCGTGGTGCACGACGCGTTCGAGATGATGTTGTGGTTCTCGGGGTCGTACTGGTCCTCGTTCACGCCGAGGACGATGGTGACGTCGTCGCCGGTCGCCGGGGCCGAGATGATGACCTTCTTGGCGCCCGCGTCGATGTGCTTCTGCGCGTCGGCTGCCTTGGTGAAGAAGCCGGTCGACTCGATGACGATGTCGACGCCCAGCTCGCCCCACGGGAGGTTCGCAGGGTCGCGCTCCGCGAGGACCTTGATCGGCTTGCCGTCGACGACGATGCTGTCGCCGTCGAGCTCGACGGAGACGCCGAGACGACCCGTGATGGAGTCGAACTTCAGCAGGTTCGCGAGGGCCGCGTTGTCGGTGAGGTCGTTCACCGCCACGATCTCGAGGTCGGAGCCCTTGGCGAGGGCGGCCCGGAAGAAGTTACGGCCGATGCGGCCGAAGCCGTTGATGCCGATCTTGACGGTCAATGGATCTCCTGGTGGGTGTGGAGCGCCCCGGGGGCGCTGCTTTTCGGAGTCGTGCGGCCCTGCGGACCCACGTGTGGTGGACGATACGCCCCGTAACGTCGCCGTAACGACCCTAGCAGTCGGACACTGCGCGCCCGCGCCGGATGACGGTCCGTCCGGACGGTCCCGCCGACGGTGGTGGACGCTCCCCCGGACGGACGGACGGGAGGCGCGGTGCCAGCCGGCACCGCGCCTCCCGTCCGTCGTGGGGCCGGTCGGGGCTACGCCCCCTCGAGCTCCTCCGGCACGCTGGCCTCGGTCCCCGGCACGCCGGTGTCGACCGCCTTCTTGTCGGCCATCGCGAGCAGGCGGCGGATGCGGCCGGCGATCGCGTCCTTGGTCATCGGCGGCTCGGCGTGCTGACCGAGCTCGTCGAGCGAGGCGTCACGGTGCTGCAGCCGGAGCGACCCGGCGTACTTGAGGTGGTCCGGGACGTCGTCACCGAGGATCTCGAGCGCGCGCTCGACGCGGGCGCACGCGGCGACGGCGGCCTGCGCCGAGCGGCGGAGGTTGGCGTCGTCGAAGTTCACCAGACGGTTGGCGGTGGCGCGGACCTCGCGGCGCTGGCGCATCTCCTCCCACTCGGCGGTGGTGCGGGCGGCGCCCATGACGGTGAGCATCTGGCCGATCGCCTCGCCGTCGCGGATGACGACGCGGTGGACGCCGCGGACCTCGCGGCCCTTCGCGGCGATCCCGAGGCGCGAGGCGGCACCGACCAGTGCCATCGCCGCCTCGTTGCCCGGGCAGGTGACCTCGAGCGCGGCGGCGCGACCGGGGTCGGTCAGCGTGCCGGAGGCGAGGAACGCACCGCGCCAGATGGCGGCGAGGTCCTCGCGGTTGCCGGTCGTCAGACGGTTCGGCAGGCCACGCACCGGGCGACGGCGCGCGTCCATGAGCCCGGTCTGGCGGGCGAGCGTCTCCCCCGCCTCGAGCACGCGGACCAGGTAGCGGGTGCCGCGGCGGGAGGACGCGGACGACCCCACCGACGCCTCGCTCCGCACGCCGTACAGCTCCGCCAGGTCCTTGCGCACGCGGTGGACGATGATCCGGGTGTCGAGCTCGACCTCGACCGCGATCCTGCCCGAGATGACGTGCAGGCCGCCCGCGAACCGCAGGATGGTCGCGAGTTCGGCGGCGCGGACCGTGTTGCGGTTCACGACGACCCTGGCCAGTTCGTCCTTGACCTCGGCAGTCAACGGCACAGCATCATTCCTAACGTTTTCTCTGGTGGGGTCCGCGGGTCCGGCGCACGTGGGTGTGGAGCGGCCGGAGGAACGGTCACTCCCGGCCGAGATCTCGGTTCTTCACACGCACGGCGACGTCGGACATCCCGCGGAGGAGGTTCGCCAACTCGGCGACGACGGCGACCGAGCGGTGCTTGCCGCCGGTACAGCCGATGGCGATCGTAGCGTGTCTTTTGTTCTCGCGTTGGTATCCCGCCAGCACGGGCTCGAGCACGGCAGCGTACCGCTCGACGAACGAGCGGGCGCCCGGCTGCGACAGGACGTACTCCGAGACGGGGGCGTCGAGGCCGGTGTGCGGGCGGAGTTCCGGCACCCAGTAGGGGTTCGGGATGAACCGCACGTCCGCGACCATGTCGGCGTCGGCGGGCAGCCCGTACTTGAACCCGAAGCTCATGAGCGTGACCTGGACCCCGACGAAGTGGTCGTCGGCGAAGCGCTCCGTGACGGCGTTGGCGAGCTGGTGGATGTTCAGGTCCGAGGTGTCGATGACGACGTCGGAGGCCTCGCGCAGCCCGGACAGCCGCGAACGCTCGAGGCCGATGCCGTCGAGCAGCGTCCCGTCGCCCTGCAACGGGTGCGGCCGGCGGACCTGCTCGAAGCGGCGCACGAGCACGGCGTCCGTCGCCTCGAGGAAGAGCACCCGGACCCGGGCGGAGGTGCTGGCACGGACCTGCTCGACCGCCTGCTCCGGGTCGGTGAAGAACCGTCCGCCGCGGACGTCGACGACGGTCGCGATCTTCGGGATCTTCTCCCCGGCACGGTCCGCGAGCTCGGTGAGCGGGCCGAGCATCTGCGTCGGGAGGTTGTCGACCACGTACCAGCCGAGGTCCTCGAGCGCCTTGCCGACCGTGGAACGGCCGGCGCCGGACATGCCGGTGACGATGAGGATGTCGTGCTGCTGCGACGCGGACGTCGGGGTTGTTCGGTCGTCGCTCGTGTCGCTCATGTGTGGGAGGGCTCCGTCGTGGCGGCCCGGGCCACGGCCCGGGGAGGTCTCGGCTTCGGGTCTCGGCTGCGCGTCCAGGCTACCGTCCCGCGCTCGGAGCGGGGCCGGTCACCGTGGACGCGACGGGCCGTCGGCGGAGACGTCCGGGACGCGGACGGGGCCGACCGGCCGGGAGGCGCGGCTCGGCTCCTCCGCGGCGGCTGCTGCGGGCGCGTCCGGGTCCGTCGTCCGCTCCGGACCGGGGGTGCTGGCTGCGCGCCCGGCAGGGTCGGCGTCGCTCGCCTCCGGCACGCTTCCTCCGGGCGGGCTCCCCTCCGGCGCGCTGCGGGGCGTCTGCGCGAGCTTCGTGACGACCGCCGCCGCGGTGGCCGGCCCGACGCCGTTCACCTCGGCGATCTGCTCCGCCGTCGCCTCACGCAGGCGCGCGACCGACCCGAAGTGCTTCAGCAGGGCGTTCACCCGGGTCGGGCCGAGCCCGGGGATCTCCGACAGCTGCGACCGGACGTCGCGCTTCCGGCGGGTCCGCTGGTGCGTGATCGCGAACCGGTGCGCCTCGTCACGGATCCGCTGGATCAGGAAGAGCGCCTCGGAGTTGCGCGGCATGATCACCGGGAAGTCGTCGTCGGGCAACCACAGTTCCTCGAGGCGCTTCGCGATGCCCACCAGGGCGATGTCGTGCACGCCGGCCTCGTCCATCGCCCGCTTGGCCGCCTGGACCTGGGGCTGGCCGCCGTCGACGATGAGCAGCTGCGGACGGTACGCGAACCGCTTCGTCGGCTTCGTGCCCTCGACGACGTCCTCGCTCGTGGCGTCCGGGACGTCCGGCACCGCGGCGTCCTCGTCGAGGCGCGCCAGCCGTCGCGACAGCACCTGGTACATGCTGTCGGTGTCGTCGGTCGTCTCGGCGATCGTGTAGCGGCGGTACTGGTCCTTGCGCGGGAGCCCGTCCTCGAACACCACCATCGACGCCACCACGTTCGTGCCCTGCAGGTGGGAGATGTCGTAGCACTCCATCCGCAGGGGGGCCTCGGTCATGCCCAGGGCGTCCTGGATGTCGGCGAGGGCAGCCGACCGGGTCGTGTAGTCCGCGCTGCGCTTCGTCTTGTAGAGCATGAGCGCCTGCGCGGCGTTCTGGGCGGCCGTGCGCGCGAGGCCCGCCCGGTCGCCCCGCTGGGCCGTGCTGAGCTTCGTGCCGCGCCTGCCGCGCCGCTCGCTGAGCCACTGCTGCAGGGCCTCGGCGTCCTCGGGGAGTTCCGGCACGACGACCTCGCGCGGGACGTCGTCGCTCGTCGCGTACTGGCCCTGGACGATCTGTTCGACCAGGTCACCGGTGCTGATGTCGAGCTCCTTGTCGACCACCCACCCCCGGACACCGCGGATGCGCCCGCCGCGCACGGAGAACAGCTGCACGGCGGCGGCGAGCTCGTCCTCGGCCACACCGAACAGGTCGAGGTCGACCGAGTCACGGAGGACCACCGCCGACTTCTCGAGCACCGCTTCGAGGGCACCGACCTGGTCGCGGTACCGCGCCGCCTGCTCGTAGTCCATGGCGTCGGCGGCCGCGGCCATGCGCTGCCGCAGGGTCGTGATCACCCTGCGGTCGTAGCTGCCCATGAACCGGACGAACTCCTCGACGATCGCCCGGTGCTCGGCGATGGTGACCTTCTGCGAGCAGGGTCCACCGCACTTGCCGATCTGGCCCGGGAAGCACGGCTTGCCCGTCTGCATCGCCTTCTTGTAGGACGAGTCCGAGCAGGTGCGGATCGGGAACACCTTGATCATCAGGTCGATGGTGTCGTGCACCGCCCAGATCTTCGGGTAGGGCCCGAAGTACTTCGCGCCCTTGATCTTCCGGTTCCGCGTCACCATCACCCGCGGCGACTCCTCGCCCAGGGTGATCGCCATGTACGGGTACGACTTGTCGTCCCGGAACTTGACGTTGAACGGCGGGTCGAACTCCTTGATCCACGTGTACTCGAGCTGCAGTGCCTCGATCTCGGAGCCGACGGTGGTCCACTCGACGCTCCGGGCCGTGAGCACCATGCGTCGGGTGCGCTCGTGGAGGGTCGGCAGCGGTGCGAAGTAGTTGCTCAGGCGGGCGCGGAGGTTCTTCGCCTTGCCGACGTAGAGCACCCGACCGGCCTCGTCACGCCACCGGTAGACGCCTGGGTCGGTCGGGATCTCCCCCGCCTTCGGCCGCCAGGAGACGGTGTCCGCCACCTACCGAGCACCCGCCTTCTGCTTGCTCTGCTGCCCGCCCTGGTGCTTCTGCGTGGCCTGACGCGCACCGACCGCCTGCTCCTTGCCGACACGGGCGTCCTGCGCATCGAAGATCTCGCGCAGGAACACACCGGTGTGGCTCTCGGGGACGTCGGCCACGTGTTCCGGGGTGCCGACGGCCAGGACCGTACCGCCACCGGCGCCGCCCTCGGGTCCCATGTCGACCAGCCAGTCGGCGGACTTGATCACGTCGAGGTTGTGCTCGATCGTGATCACGGTGTTGCCCTTGTCGACCAGGCTCTGCAGCACGAGCAGCAGCTTCCGGACGTCCTCGAAGTGCAGGCCGGTCGTCGGCTCGTCGAGCACGTAGACCGTGCGGCCGTTCGAGCGGCGCTGGAGTTCCGTCGCGAGCTTGACGCGCTGGGCCTCGCCACCGGAGAGGGTCGTCGCGCTCTGCCCGAGGCGCACGTAGCCCAGGCCCACGTCGACGAGCGTCGCCATGTAGCGGTGGATCGCCGAGATCGGCTCGAAGAACTCGGCCGCCTCGCTGATCGGCATGTCGAGGACCTCGGAGATGTCCTTGCCCTTGTAGTGCACCTGCAGCGTCTCGCGGTTGTACCGCGCACCGCCGCAGACCTCGCACGCCACGTAGACGTCGGGCAGGAAGTTCATCTCGATCTTGATCGTGCCGTCACCCGAGCAGTTCTCGCAGCGGCCGCCCTTGACGTTGAAGCTGAAGCGACCGGGCTGGTAGCCGCGCGCCTTCGCCTCGGGCGTCTCGGCGAAGAGCTGCCGGATGCGGTCGAACACGCCGGTGTAGGTCGCCGGGTTGGACCGCGGGGTGCGGCCGATCGGCGCCTGGTCGACGTGCACGACCTTGTCGAGCTGGTCGAGGCCCTTCACGCGGGTGTGCTTGCCGGCGATGTGCCGTGCGCCGTTGAGCTGGTTCGCGAGCACCTTGTACAGGATGTCGTTGACCAGGGTCGACTTGCCGGAGCCGCTGACGCCGGTCACCGCGGTGAAGACACCGAGCGGGAAGTCGACGTCGACCTGCTTGAGGTTGTTCGCCCGGGCGCCCTGCACGCTGATGACGCGCTTCGGGTTGATCTTCCGTCGCTCGGCGGGCACCTCGATCGCGCGCCGACCTGCCAGGTAGTCACCGGTCACCGACTCGCGGTTCGCGATGATGCCCTCGTAGGAGCCGGAGTGCACGACCTTGCCGCCGTTCACGCCCGCGCCCGGTCCGATGTCGACGACCCAGTCCGCCGTGCGGATGGTGTCCTCGTCGTGCTCGACGACGATGAGGGTGTTGCCGAGGTCCTTGAGCTTGACGAGCGTGTCGATGAGCCGACGGTTGTCGCGCTGGTGCAGGCCGATGCTCGGCTCGTCGAGCACGTAGAGCACGCCCGTCAGGCCCGATCCGATCTGCGTCGCGAGCCGGATGCGCTGCGCCTCGCCGCCGGAGAGCCCGCCGGCTCCGCGTGCGAGGGTCAGGTAGTTCAGGCCGACCTCGAGCAGGAACTCGAGCCGCGCGCGGATCTCGCGGAGGACGGCGGCCGCGATGTGCGCCTCACGCTCGGTGAGCGTCAGCTCCTCCATGAAGCCGTACGCCTGGTCGAGCGACATGTCGGTCACGTCGGCGATGCTGCGACCGTCGACCGTCACGGCGAGGACCTCGGGCTTCAGGCGCGTGCCGTCGCAGACCGGGCAGGGGACCTCGCGCAGGTAGCCCTGGAAGCGCTGCCGCTGCGAGTCCGACTCGGCCTCGGCGAACTTGCGCTCGATGTAGGGCATGACACCCTCGAACCCGCTCGTGTACCGCATCTCGCGGCCGAAACGGTTCTTCCACGACACGGAGACCTGGAAGTCCTTGCCGGTCAGGATCGCGGCCTGCACCGACGGGTCGAGCTGGTTCCACGGGGTGTCGAGGCCGAACCCGAGGTCCTTGCCGAGACCCGCGAGGAGCTTCTCGAAGTACGAGTACAGCCCGCTCGTGCCCGTCCAGGGCAGCAGGACGCCGTCTCGCAGCGAGGCCTCGGGGTCGCCGAGCACCAGGTCGGGGTCGACCGACATGCGGGTACCGAGGCCCGAGCACTCGGGGCAGGCACCGAACGGTGCGTTGAACGAGAAGGTCCGCGGCTCGATCTCGGTGAGCGCGAGCGGGTGGTTGTTCGGGCAGGACAGGTTCTCGGAGTAGGTCCGGACCGCGCCGGGCCCCTCGTGGTCGACGAGGTCGATCGCCACGGTGCCGTTCGTCAACCGCAGGGCGGTCTCGAGCGAGTCGGTGAGGCGGCCGAGGATGTCGTCGCTCGCCACGAGACGGTCGACGATCACCGAGATGTCGTGCTTGACCTGCTTCTTGAGCTTGGGCGGGTCGCTCAGCTGGATGCGCTCACCGTCGACGATCGCACGGGCGTACCCCGAGGCCGCGAGCTCCTGGAAGAGGTCGACGAACTCGCCCTTCTTCTTGGAGACGACCGGCGCGAGGACCTGGAAGCGCGTGCCGGTCTCGAACTCCATGAGCTGGTCCGCGATCTGCTGCACGCTCTGCTTGCTGATCACCTCGCCGCAGACGGGGCAGTGCGGGACACCGATGCGCGCCCAGAGCAGACGCATGTAGTCGTAGACCTCGGTGATGGTGCCCACGGTCGACCGCGGGTTCCGGTTCGTCGACTTCTGGTCGATCGAGACCGCCGGCGACAGGCCCTCGATGAAGTCGACGTCGGGCCGGTCCACCTGGCCGAGGAACTGCCGGGCGTAGGCCGACAGCGACTCCACGTAGCGCCGTTGGCCCTCGGCGAAGATCGTGTCGAACGCGAGCGAGGACTTGCCCGACCCGGACAGCCCGGTGAACACGACGAGCGAGTCCCGAGGGATCTCGAGGTCGACGTCGCGGAGGTTGTGCACGCGAGCGCCCCGGACGCTGAGCGTCGAGGTGCTGTGCGGCGCCGTCCCGCCGGGGATGTGGAGGTCTGCAGGCTCGCCGAAGGCGTTCCGGCCCGGGGTCGCGGTTCCGCGGTCAGAGGTGATGGTCATCGCAGACGATTCTACGAAGCAGGACCGACATCCGTCCGGGCGTGGCGGTCTAGCCGAGTGCGTCGAGAGCGAACGCGACGCCGGTCGCCTGTTCGCTCGCCGTCCAGAGGCGCGCAGCGACGGTGCGGTCGTGGGCACGCGGGCGCGCCGGGACGAGGGCCGGACGACCGGCGAACTGGAGCGGGCCGGCCGGCCCCCAGTACTCCCCCGAGCGGACGTCCTCACCGACGGCGGCGTGCACGAGCGGCCACGCCCCGGCGTCCTTGCCCTGCGCCACCCAGCCCGAGCCCGCTCGCATCCACGCCGGTTCGGACCGCGTCGGTGCGACGTCCGGTCGGGGCGGGGCGGCGGCGTCGAGTGCCAGCCCGGGGTGCGCGACGACGCTGCGCACCCGCGAGCCGGCGTCGCCGAGCCGCTGCGCGAGCTCGAAGCCGAACAGCATCACCGCGAGTTTGCTCCTGGCGTACTGGCGGTGGCCCTCGTAGCGGCCGACCGCGAGCGGATCCGTCCGGTCGAGCGTCGTGAGGCGGTGCGCGATGGAGCCGAGGTGCACCACACGCCCGGCGTCCTGGTCGAGGGCCGGCAGCGCCAGCGCCGTCCAGGCGAAGTGTCCGAGGTGGTTCGTGCCGACCTGCAGTTCGAAGCCCTGCGCGGTGCGCTGCGGGCGAGCCGATCCGACCACGCCGGCGTTGTTGAGCAGGGCGTGCACGGGGCCGAGCTCCCGGAGCCGCACGGCCGCGGCACGCACGCTGTCGAGGTCGGCCAGGTCGAGGTGCAGGTGCACGAGCGCGGCGTCGTCGACGTGCTTCCGGATGCTGCGCTCGGCAGCGGCGGCACGCTCGGGGTTCCGCGTGGCGAGCACGACCCGGTGGCCCTGTGCCGCGAGCTGCTCGGCTGCGTGGTAGCCCAGGCCGGCGCTGGCACCCGTGACGACGACGGTCCGCCGCGCGGTCCCGGAGGTGTCAGCGGACATGCCCGGCGGACTCCATCTGTCGCAGGGCCTTCTTCAGGTCCTGCACCTCGTCACGGAGCCGTGCCGCCAGCTCGAACTTCAGCTCGGCCGCGGCCTGCAGCATCTGGTCGTTGAGGTCGGCGATCGTCGCCTCGAGCTGGGTCGCGCCCTCTCCCGCGATGCCCTCGCGCCGCAGGTTCGGCGTGGGCGACCGGCGGCCGTCGGAACCCGGGCGACCCTCGAGCAGCGCCTTGGTGTCGTCGCTCTCGCGCTGCAGCACCTCGGTGATGTCGGCGATCTTCTTGCGGAGGGGCTGCGGGTCGATGCCGTGCTCGAGGTTGTAGGCGACCTGCTTCTCGCGGCGCCGATCGGTCTCGTCGATCGCCTGGCGCATGGAGTCGGTGATCTTGTCGGCGTACATGAGCACCTGGCCCGACACGTTGCGGGCGGCACGGCCGATCGTCTGGATGAGGGATGTCGACGACCGCAGGAACCCTTCCTTGTCGGCGTCGAGGATCGCCACGAGGGACACCTCGGGCAGGTCGAGGCCCTCGCGCAGCAGGTTGATGCCGACGAGCACGTCGTACACGCCCTGGCGCAGCTCCGTCAGCAGTTCGACACGCTTCAGGGTGTCGACGTCGGAGTGCAGGTACCGCACGCGGACGCCGGCGTTGCCGAGGAAGTCCGTGAGTTCCTCGGCCATCCGCTTGGTCAGGGTCGTGACGAGCACGCGCTCGTCACGCTCGACGCGCAGCTTGATCTCCTCGAGCAGGTCGTCGATCTGGCCGTCGCTCGGCTTCACGACGATCTCGGGGTCGACCAGACCCGTCGGACGGATGATCTGCTCGACGACGCTGTCGGTGACGCCGAGTTCGTACTTGCCCGGGGTCGCCGACAGGTAGACCTTCTGCCCGACGCGCTCGAGGAACTCCTCCCACGTCAACGGTCGGTTGTCGAGCGCGCTCGGCAGACGGAAGCCGTGCTCGACGAGCGTGCGCTTGCGGGAGGCGTCACCCTCGTACATCGCACCGATCTGCGGCACGGTCACGTGCGACTCGTCGATCACGATGAGGAAGTCGTCCGGGAAGTAGTCGATGAGGCAGTGCGGCGCCTCGCCCGCATCGCGCCCGTCCATGTGGCGCGAGTAGTTCTCGATGCCGGAGCAGAAGCCGATCTGCTCCATCATCTCGATGTCGAAGGTCGTGCGCATGCGGAGCCGCTGGGCCTCGAGCAGCTTGCCCTGGCCCTCGAGCTCGGCGAGTCGGTCGGCCAGCTCGTCCTTGATCCGCTCGATCGCCCGGTGCATGACGTCGGTGTCGGCGACGTAGTGCGACGCCGGGAAGATCGAGACACCGGGCAGGTCCGCGATGACGTTGCCGGTCAGCGGGTGCAGCGAGGTGAGCGCCTCGATCTCGTCACCGAACATCTCGATGCGGATCGCGTGCTCTTCGTACATCGGGATGATCTCGATGGTGTCGCCGCGGACGCGGAAGGTGCCGCGGGCGAAGTCGACGTCGTTGCGCTGGTACTGCATGCCGACGAACTTGCGCACGAGCTGGTCGCGGGAGATCGTCTGGCCGACGTGGAGCGCGATCGACGCGTTCATGTACTGCTCGGGCGTGCCGAGGCCGTAGATGCAGGACACGGTCGACACCACCACGACGTCGCGCCGGCTGAGCAGCGAGTTCGTCGTCGAGTGCCGGAGCCGCTCGACCTCCGCGTTGACCGACGAGTCCTTCTCGATGAAGGTGTCCGTCTGCGGGACGTACGCCTCGGGCTGGTAGTAGTCGTAGTACGAGACGAAGTACTCGACCGCGTTGTTCGGCAGGAGCCCGCGGAACTCGTTCGCCAGCTGCGCGGCCAGGGTCTTGTTGTGCGCGAGCACGAGCGTCGGCCGCTGGACCTGCTCGATCAGCCACGCGGTGGTCGCCGACTTGCCGGTACCGGTCGCGCCGAGCAGCACGACGTCGGTCTCACCCGCGTTGATCCGACCGGCGAGCTCGGCGATCGCCGCCGGCTGGTCACCGCTCGGCGAGTACTCGCTGATCACCTCGAAGGGACGGATCGCCCGGGTGGGCTGGATCGACACTGCCATGGGGACAACGGTAGTCGCGCCCCCTGACACCCGACGGCCCTGATCGCCCACAGCTGAGCGGGTACCCGGGCCTGCTGGGCCCGTTCAGGACGCGATGCGGTCCCACACCGCGTCGGCGGACCGCAGGGTGTCCTCGAGCGATCCGGTCGCGTCGACGACGTGGTCGGCGAGGGCGAGCCGCTCGGCGTCCGACGCCTGGGCCGCCACACGTCGCTCGGCCTCGTCACGCGGCATGCCCCGGTGCTCGACGAGTCGTCCGACCCGCTGCGCCGCAGGGGCGTCCACGACGACGACCGCGTCGAACCGGATCGGCCGACTCCCCCGGGCCTCGGCGAGGAGCGGGACGTCGTAGACGACGACGGCTTCCGGATCAGCGGCCTCGGCAGCGTCGAACGCTCCCCGTGCGAGCCGCCACACCTCCGGGTGGGTGATCCCCTCGAGGTCCTTCCGCGCCGAGGCGTCGGAGAAGACGATGCTGCCCAGGGCGGCCCGGTCGAGCGCGCCGTCGGGGGCGAGCACGCCCGTCCCGAACCGTTCCACGACACGGGCGAGCCCGGGGCTGCCCGGAGCGACCGCCTGCCGCGCGAGCCGGTCGGCGTCGACGACGACCGCCCCGTGCTCCGCCCAGCGACGGGAGACGGTGGACTTGCCCGCGGCGATGCCGCCTGTCAGACCGATGATGCGCACCGGTCCAGGTTACCGAGGACGTCGTGGAACGCCGGAAGCCCGGCACCCCCTCAGGGGTACCGGGCTTCCGGGACGTGCGACCCGCTCGATCAGTTGTTCGAGCTGAGCTTCTCGCGGAGCGCCGCGAGCGAGGCGTCGTCGGCCAGGGTGCCCTGACCGTTCGACTCGCTCGAGAAGGTCGACGAGGACGAGGACGAGCTCGAGGCCGAGGCGGGGAGGTCGAAGCCACCCTTCTCCTCGTCCGCGATGGTCTTCGCGACCTGCGCCTTGTGGGCCTCCCAGCGCGACTGGGCGGCCGCGTACTGGCCCTCCCACTCGGTGCGCTGGGTGTCGTAGCCCTCGAGCCACTCGTTGGTCTCCGGGTCGAAGCCCTCGGGGTACTTGTAGTTGCCCTGGTCGTCGTACTCGGTCGGCATGCCGTAGAGCGCCGGGTCGAACTCGGTGCCCTCCGGGTCCACGCCCTCGTTCGCCTGCTTGAGGCTGAGCGAGATGCGACGACGGTCGAGGTCGATGTCGATGATCTTGACGAAGACCTCGTCACCGACGGAGACGACCTGCTCGGCGAGCTCGACGTGCTTGTTCGAGAGCTCCGAGATGTGGACGAGACCCTCGATGCCGTCGGCGACGCGGACGAAGGCACCGAACGGCACGAGCTTCGTGACCTTGCCCGGTGCGATCTGACCGATCGCGTGGGTGCGGGCGAAGACCTGCCACGGGTCCTCCTGCGTGGCCTTGAGCGAGAGCGACACGCGCTCGCGGTCCAGGTCCACCTCGAGGATCTCGACAGTGACTTCCTGACCGACCTCGACGACCTCGCTGGCGTGCTCGATGTGCTTCCAGGAGAGCTCGGAGACGTGGACGAGACCGTCGACGCCGCCCAGGTCGACGAACGCACCGAAGTTGACGATCGACGACACGATGCCCTTGCGGACCTGGCCCTTGTGGAGGTTGTTGAGGAAGGTGGTGCGCGACTCGGACTGCGTCTGCTCGAGCAGGGCGCGGCGGGAGAGGACCACGTTGTTGCGGTTCTTGTCGAGCTCCAGGATCTTCGCCTCGAGCTCCTGGCCCAGGTACGGGGTCAGGTCGCGGACGCGACGCAGCTCGATGAGCGAGGCCGGGAGGAAGCCACGGAGGCCGATGTCGACGATGAGACCGCCCTTGACGACCTCGATGACCGTGCCGGTCACGACGCCGTCGGACTCCTTGATCTTCTCGACGTCGCCCCACGCACGCTCGTACTGCGCACGCTTCTTCGACAGGATGAGGCGGCCTTCCTTGTCCTCCTTCTGGAGGACCAGGGCCTCGACCTCGTCGCCGACCTCGACGACCTCGTTGGGGTCGACGTCGTGCTTGATCGAGAGCTCGCGCGAGGGGATGACACCCTCGGTCTTGTAGCCGACGTCGAGGAGGACCTCGTCGCGGTCGATCTTCACGACGGTTCCGGAGATCAGATCGCCGTCGTTGAAGAACTTGAGGGTCTTCTCGACCTCGGCCAGGAAGTCATCAGCCGAGCCGATGTCGTTGATGGCGACCTGCTTGGGAGCCTTGGTCGTGGTGGTTGTCATGTAGAGATTGCTCCGAACGGACATGAGTCGGGCCGTGACGGCGAGGGAGCGACCCCCTGGTCCGCACCGAACGTCGGTGCGAGCCGTCATGGCAGTGGTTGGTTGGCGCGGATTGCGCCGATTGAGTCTAGCCGCAGGGCCGCGGGCCCCACAACCGGGCGTGTCGCGTGTCGCGGGGTGACCGGAGGACGGACGGGAGGCACGCGGCGACCCCGCCACGCGCCTCCCGTCCGTCGACCCGTCACGCCGTCAGTCGAGCAGCGCGCTCCGGAGCGTGTCCAGGCCGACCCCGCCGAGTGCGAGCGCCCGGTGGTGGAAGGCCTTCAGGTCGAACGCGGCGCCCTCGCGTGCGGCGAGCTCGTCGCGGATCGACTCCCAGACGCGCTGCCCGACCTTGTAGGACGGTGCCTGCCCCGGCCACCCGAAGTACCGGGCGACCTCGAACTGCACGAACTCCGGCGCCATGTTGACGTTCCGGCCCATGAAGTCGAGCGCGTACTCCCACGTCCAGCCACCGCCGTCGGGGTTGGTCTTCTGCAGGTGCACACCGATGTCGAGCACCACGCGGGCCGCCCGCATCCGCTGGCCGTCGAGCATGCCGAGGCGGTCCCCGTCGTCGTCGAGGAACCCGAGCTGCTCCATGAGCCGCTCGGCGTAGAGGGCCCAGCCCTCGACGTGCCCGGACGGTCCGGCCAGCTGCCGACGCCACGTGTTGAGCTCCCCGCGGTTGTAGACCGCCTGGCTGATCTGCAGGTGGTGACCGGGCACGCCCTCGTGGTAGACCGTCGTCTTCTCACGCCACGTGCCGAACTCCGTGACGCCCTGCGGCACCGACCACCACATCCTGCCCGCACGCGAGAAGTCGTCGGAGGGGCCGGTGTAGTAGATCCCACCCTCCTGCGTCGGGGCGATCCGGCACTCCAGGCGCTTGATCGGGTCGGCGATGTCGAAGTACTCCCCGTCCATCGCGCGGATCGACGCGTCACTGGTCTCCTGCATCCACCGCTGCAGGGCGTCGGTGCCGTGCAGGATGCGGGCGGGGTCGGCGTCGAGGACCTCGATCGCGCGCGCCACCGAGGCGCCGGACTCGATGCGGTCCGCGATGCGCTCCTGCTCGTCGCGCATCCGGGCGAGCTCCTCGATGCCCCACTCGTACGTCTCGTCGAGGTCGACGACGGCACCCAGGAAGCGTCGGGAGTGCAGCTCGTAGTCCTCGCGACCGACCGCGTCGACCGGGGTCGCCAGGGGCAGCAGCTCGTGCTCGAGGAAGCCGCCGAACGACCGGTACGCGGCCGCCGCGACCTCGGCGCCGCGCACCAGCTCGCCGCGGAGCGACTCGGGCAGCGGTGCGCCGCCCTCGAGCGCGGCGCCGTCGACGAGCTGGCGGAAGAACCCGTCCTCGGCACCGTTGCGCGCGGCCTGCTCGGCGATGAGTGCGACCTGGCGCGCGGCGGGCGTGACCTGCTCGCGCGTGCCCTGCAGCAGGGTCTCGCGGTAGCCCTCCAGGGCGTCCGGCAGCGCGTGCAGGCGCCCCGCGACGTCCTGCCAGTCGTCGGTGGTCGCGGTCGGCATCAGGTCGAGGACGTCGCGGAACTCCTGCGCGGGGCTCGCGATCACGTTGAGGTCCCGCAGGTGCAGCTTCCGCTCGTGCGACTCCACGACCAGGTCGAGCTCCGCTCCGAGGTCGGTCTTCGTCACCCGGTCGACGTCGTCCGTCGACTCGGCGGCGTCGAGGGCCCGGCGCGCGGAACGTGCGGCGTCGGCGAGGGCGTCGGCGCCGGCGGGCGAGGTGTCGCCGTAGCCGTCGGTGCGCCCGGGGACCCCGATGTACGTGGCGACGGTCGGGTCGAGGTCGACGAGGGTGGACACCCAGTCCTCGGCGACGCGGTCGACGGCGGACGGCTGGCGGACGGGTCGGTCTTCGCTCATGCCCCGACCCTACCGAGCGGCCCGGCAGGCGGAGCTGCGGACGGCGGGACGGGGGCGTCGACACGAGACGCCCTCCGGTGAGCGAGACGCCGCCGGATCTGGCGGCGTCTCGACGCAACCGCGGCGTCTCGACGCGACCGCGGCGCGCGAGCTGTCTGGACGACGGACGGGAGGCACGGTGCCAGCCGGCACCGCGCCTCCCGTCCGTGACGTGGCCGCGTCGCGACCGACCGGCGTCAGTGCGCCGCGGACTCCCAGTTCGGGCCGACGCCGACCGACACGTCGAGCGGGACGCTCAGCTCGGCAGCCGCGCCCATCCGGGTGCGCAGGATCTCCTCGACGCGCTCCTGCTCGCCGGGAGCGACCTCGAGGATGAGCTCGTCGTGCACCTGGAGCAGCAGGTGCGACTCGAGCGCCCCCTCGCGGAGGTCCTCGTCGACGCCGAGCATCGCGATCTTCATGATGTCGGCGGCAGACCCCTGGATCGGCGCGTTCAGCGCCGCGCGCTCGGCGTTCTCGCGGAGCACGCGGTTCGGGCTCTTCAGGTCCGGGAACGGACGCCGGCGACCGAAGATCGTCTCGGTGTAGCCGTCCTCGCGGGCCTGCTCGACGACGCCCCGGAGGTAGTCGCGCACCGCACCGAAGCGGGCGAAGTACTCGTTCATGAGCGTGCGCGCCTCGGACTGCTCGATGCGGAGCTGCTTCGACAGGCCGAACGGGCTGAGGCCGTAGGCCAGGCCGTACGACATCGCCTTCACCTTCGTGCGCATCTCGGGGGTGACGTCCGCCGGCTCGACCGAGAACACCCGGGCACCGACGAAGCGGTGCAGGTCCTCGCCCTCGTTGAATGCCTGGATGAGCCCCGGGTCGCCGGACAGGTGCGCCATGATGCGCATCTCGATCTGCGAGTAGTCGGCGGTCACGAGCGTCGTGTACGGCTCGGCGACCGCGAAGGCCGACCGGATGCGGCGACCCACGGCGGTCTTGACCGGGATGTTCTGCAGGTTGGGGTCCGTCGACGAGACCCGGCCGGTGCTCGTGCCGGTCTGCTCGTAGCGGGTGTGGATGCGTCCGTCGACGACCGCGGCGTCGAGCGTGTCGACGATCTGCCGGAGCTTCGTGGCGTCGCGGTGCTGCAGCAGCAGTCCGAGGAACGGGTGCGGGTGCTGCTCCTGCAGGTCGGCCAGGCTCGCCGCGTCGGTCGAGAAGCCGGTCTTCGTCTTGCGGGTCTTCGGCATCGCGAGCTCGGTGAACAGGACCTCTTGCAGCTGCTTCGGCGAGCCGAGGTTCACCTCGTGGCCGATCTCGGCGAAGGCCTGCTGCGCGAGCTCGGCGGCGCGCTCCCCCAGGTCGTGCGACAGCCCGGTCAGGACCGGGCGGTCGATACCGACACCGATGGTCTCCATGCCCGCCAGCACCGGGACGAGCGGCAGCTCGATCGTGTCGAGCACCCGCAGCGAGGACTCGTCGACGCGGGAGCGCAGCGCGGTGTCGACCCGCAGGACGTACCAGGCGTGCACGCCGACGTTGACCGGTTCGGTCTCGGGGACGAGCTGGTTCGGGTCGGCGGTCGGCAGCTCCTCGCCGAGTTCCTGGTACACGAGGTCGGCGAGGGGCTGCCCCTGCTTGCCCGGCTGCGCGAGCCACCCGGTGATGCGGGCGTCCCCGGCGATGCCCCGCACCGTGATGCCGACCGTGCCGAGCGCCTTGATGGCGGCCTTGGCGTCGTGGAAGTGCTTCGGGGCGTCGGAGGCGAACCACGCGGCGAGCTGCTCGTAGTCCTTCGCGCCGCTGCCGCCGGGCACCAGGACGGCGTCGTCGTGGGTCGCGATGCCGATCGCGCTGAGCCGGCCGTCGATGACCTCGACCGCGACGCCGAACCCGTTCTCGGCGTCGTTCGCACCCTTGCGCTCGAGCCAGTACCCGAGCTCTTCGTCGATGACCGTGGTGACCTTCGGCGGGGTCGGCGCGCCGCTGTCGACCGAGCCGGGAGCATCGCTCGCCTCGCTCGGCTCACCGGTACCGGCGACCTTGAAGACCCGGTCGAGCAGCGTGCGGAACTGCAGCTTGGCGAAGAGGTCGCGGACGGCCTGCTCGTCCAGCGGGCGGAGGGCGACGTCGGCCGGTCCGACGGGCAGCTCGACGTCGTTCACGAGCCGGTTCAGCCTGCGGTTCCGGATCGCCCGGTCCTTCTGCTCGCGGAGGTTGTTCCCGACGACGCCCTTGATCTCGTCGGCGTGCTCGAGGACACCGTCGAGGGAGCCGTACGCGGTCACCCACTTGACCGCGGTCTTCTCGCCGACCTTGTCGATGCCGATCAGGTTGTCGCTGGTCTCCCCCACGAGCGCCGCGATGTCCGGGTACTGGTGCGGCTCGATGCCGTACCGCTCGTACACCTTGTCGCGGTCGTAGCGCGTGAGCTCGGAGACGCCGCGGACCGACGGGTACAGCAGCGTGACGTCGTCGTTGACGAGCTGGATCGAGTCGCGGTCACCCGAGACCACGTACACCTGGTACCCCTGCTCGGCACCCTGTCGCGCGAAGGTGGCGAGGATGTCGTCGGCCTCGTAGTCCTCCTTCGTCACCGTCGTGATGCCCATCGCCTCGAGCGCCTGCTGCAGGAGCGGGATCTGGCCCTTGAACTCGGGCGGGGTCTCCGAGCGGGTGCCCTTGTAGTCCTCGTACTCGCGGGTGCGGAAGGAGAAGCGGGAGATGTCGAACGCGACCGCCAGGTGGGTCGGCTTCTCGCGCTGCAGGAGCATGAGCAGCATCGAGATGAAGCCGTGGATGGCGTTCGTGTGCTGCCCCTCGCGGTTCACGAAGCTGTCGACCGGCAGTGCGTAGAAGGCCCGGAAGGCGAGCGAGTGGCCGTCGATGACCATGAGGGTAGGCTTTGCGGAGTCCGACACCCGGACAGCCTACCGACGCCATCCGACACGGGAGTCCGCGAGCGTGACCGACGACGTGACCCACGAACCGACCGCCTCCGGAGCCGTCGACGAGCGACTCTCCGACCGCGGCACGGGCGAGCTCGCCACGAAGATGGGCATGGAGATCACCGAGCTGAGCGCGGAGCGTGCCGTCGGGTCGATCCCCGTCGAGGGCAACCGCCAGCCGGTCGGGCTGCTGCACGGCGGAGCGTACGTCGTGCTCGCCGAGAGCCTCGGGTCGATGGCTGCGAACGTGCACGCCGGGCCCGGCCGCTACGCGGTCGGCATCGAGCTCAGTGCGTCGCACTCCCGCAGTGCGACGAGCGGCCGGGTCACGGGGACCTGCACGGCGATCCACCTCGGCGGCACGCTCACCACGCACGAGATCGTGCTCACCGACGACGAGGGCCGACGCTGCTCCACCGTGCGGATCACGAACATGATCCGCGAGCGGCGCTAGCGGTTCAGTCCTCGGGCGGTCGCTGCAGCAGCAGGCGGGCATCGCCGAACCCGAGCCGACGGTAGAGCGTCTCACCGGCGACGCTGGAGTGCACCGCGGTGCGCTCCGCGCCGAGTTCGTCGGCGATGTCGAGCAGGGCCGTGACCAGGCGTCCGGCGACGCCCCCGCCGCGCAGGTCGGGGTGCACGTAGACGGTCTGCAACTCGGCGGTCACGCGTCCGCGCGGCCGGTGCGGCGCCGGCGGCCGCGGGTGCACGGCGAGCCACGCCATCCCCAGCACCTCCCCGACGCGCTCCGCGACCACGCACCGGTGCGAGTCGGCGTGCTCGGCGGCGAAGGCCGACATTGCCTCGCGGTACTCGTCGGGCGTCACCGTGGGCACGGCGCCGTCTTCCTCGACGCTCCACCGCCAACGCAGGTCGGCCACCGTCGGCATGTCCTCCGGCCGGGAGGCACGGATCACCACGTCGTCCATGCCCCCACCCTGCCACGTGGCGCGGCTGCGGCGGGGCCGACCCGCGCCTCCCGTCCGGCGCTCTGCCGCGGCCCTGCCGCTGCACGCGGTCTCCGACACGGAACGCGTCGTTCGACAGGTGCGGTGTCGCACGATGCGCGCGCACCCGGTGCAGGCGCATCCTCCGACGTTGCACGTGACGATCGACCGGCGCGATGTCGGCCCGTACCCGTGCACCGACGTCCGCGGGGTCCGGAACGCGGAGAGCGCCGCCGGACGGTGTCCGGCGGCGCTCTCCGCGTGAGCGAGCGGTTGCTCGTTACTTCTTGGCGCTGAGCTGCTCGATGATCGCCTTCGCGACGTCGTGCATCGTCAGACGACGGTCCATCGATGCCTTCTGGATCCAGCGGAACGCCTCGGGCTCGGTGAGGCCCATCTTCTCGTTGAGCAGGCCCTTGGCGCGGTCGACGAGCTTGCGGGTCTCGAACCGCTCGACGAGGTCGGCGACCTCGGCCTCGAGCGTGATGATCTGCTGGTGCCGCGAGAGGGCGATCTCGATCGCGGGGAGCAGGTCGTTCGGGGTGAAGGGCTTCACGACGTAGGCCAGGGCACCGGCTTCGGTCGCGCGCTCGACGAGGTCCTTCTGGCTGAACGCCGTGAGGAGGACCACCGGAGCGATGTGGTTCTTGGAGAGCTTCTCGGCAGCGGAGATGCCGTCGAGCTGGGGCATCTTGACGTCCATGACGACGAGGTCCGGGCGCAGGTCGGTCGCGAGCTGGACGGCGGTCTCACCGTCGCCGGCTTCCCCGACCACGTCGAACCCGTTGTCGCGGAGGATCTCGACGATGTCGAGACGGATGAGCGACTCGTCCTCGGCGACGACGACGCGACGCGGTGCTGCGGGGGTTGCTTCTGTGTCACTCACGACCGAGAGCCTACTAGACGGAGCGCGTGGCTTCCGTCAGCTGTGGATGCGCGGTTCGACGAACTTCTGTACGAGTGGCGGGACGCTCGGTGCGCCCAGCCCCGCACGCCGTGAGCGACCTTGTACGAGTGGCGGGACGCTCGGTGCGCCCAGCCCCGCACGCCGTGAGCGACCTTGTACGAGTGGCGGGACTCGAACCCGCACGCCGTGAGGCAGAGCATTTTGAGTGCCCCGTGTCTACCGTTCCACCACACTCGCGAGGGCTCCAGGCTAGCAGGGCCCGGCCCCGCCCCCGGTCCTCACACCGGGGCGAGCGGTTGCAGCGCTCCCTCGGGCAGCTCGACCCGGACGGCGTCGCCCGCGCGGACGACGCCCCCCGTCACGACGACGCCCATCACGCCGCCCTTGCGCTCCACGGTGCCGTCCTCCGCCCGGCCGAGGACCGCGCGCAGCAGCCCCGGGTCGAAGTCGTTGATCTGCTGGCACGGGTTCCGGAGCCCGGTCACGCGCACACAGGCCGCGTCACCGAGGTGGAGCAGGGCCCCGGTCGGCAGTCCGAGCAGGTCGACGCCGCGGGTCGTGACGTTCTCCCCCATGTCCCCCGGCACGACGGTGTGCCCGGAGGCGGCGACCTCGTCGAACACCTCGGCGTGGAGCAGGTGGACCTGCCGCAGGTTCGGCTGTGACGGGTCCCTGGCGATGCGGGAGCGGTGCTGCACGGTCGTCCCGGCGTGCGCGTCGCCGTCGACGCCCCACCCCGCGACGAGGGTGATCTCCTCGACGACGGGCTTGCTGAAGCGGTGCTCGGCGTCGCGGCTCACCGCGACGATCCGTCCGTTCTCCTGATGAGCGCTCACGTCCCCATCGTGGCAGACACCGGGGCCGGAGCGACACCCCGGTCCGCGCCCGACCCGGGGTCGACGGCGCGGGTCGCGCGGGGCAGACGGAGCACGAACCGCGCGCCGCCGAGCGCCCCGTCGTCGTCGTGGACGAGCGTGCCACCGTGGGCGACCGCGATGCCGCGGGCGATCGGCAGGCCGAGTCCGGCACCACCCGACCGGACGTCCCGCGACTCCCCCAGTCGGACGAGCCGGTCGAACACGCGCTCCCGGTCGTCGACGGGGATGCCGGGCCCGTCGTCCTCGACCACGAGCGACGCCTCGTCCGCGTCCGTGCCGAGGGTCAGCCGCACCGTCCCCGTCCCGCCCGTGGCCCGCGCCGCGTTGTCGACGAGGTTGCCGAGCACCTGCGCGAGTCGGTCGGCGTCGACCTCGACCGGGACGGGCTCGGTCGGGAGTCCGGGGTGCAGGGTGATCCCCGGCAGCCGGAGCTCGAGTCGGTCGACCTCGGCGCGCAGCCACGGGACGAGGTCGGTCGGCCGCCGGTCGAGCGCGATCCCCCGGTCGAGTCGCGCCATCGTGAGCATGTCGTCGACGAGGCGCGCCGCGCGGTCGGCCTGGCGGACGACGTGCACCGCGAGCACCTCGGTCGTCGCCGGCTCGTCACCACCGCTCCGGACCAGCGTGTCCGCCGCCGCGCGGACGCCGGCGACGGGCGTGCGGAGCTCGTGTGCGGCGTCCGACAGGAAGCCCCGGACCCGTTCCTCGGCGGCCACGGCCTGCGCCTCGGCACCCTCGACGGCGTCGAGCATCTCGTCGAACGCGGCGGCGACGCGGCCGATCTCGGTGTCCGTCCTGGCAGGGCGCAACCGCCGACCACGGTCACCGTCGGCGATCGAACGGGCCGTCGCGGTGACCTCGTCGAGCGGACGCAGCGCGCGACGCACGACCAGGACCACTCCGACCACGGCGACACCCAGGAACACCGCGGACGCACCGCCCATCACCCAGCCGAGCTGCGTCAGGGTCTCCTGCACGTCGCGGGTGCCGGCGGTCAGCGTGATGCGTGTGCCGTCGTCGAGGACGGACCGGAGTGTGAGCACGCCGTCGTCCTCACTGGCACGCGACGACACCACCGTCGCACCGGAGGACGCCGATGCACCGGAGGACGCCGTCGCACCGGAGGACGCCGACGCACCCGACGACGCCGTCGCACCGGACGACGCCGGTGCACCGGCGTCGGCAGCCCCGGTCGAGCCGCTGGAGGACGACCGGTCGCGCGGCGCCGGACCCGGGAGCTGCCCGGGGTCGGGCGGTCCGGAGCGCAGCTGGTCGGGTGTCGGCCCGGCCTCGACCGCGGCGCCGTCGGGCTGCACGATCCGCACCGAGAGGCCCTGCGCCGACAAGCGGTCGGCGAGGTCGTCCGCGTCGAGCACCCCCACGAGTGCGGCAGCGGCGGCAGCCCGGTCCCGCAGTCGGTCCTCGACCTGTGCACGCAGTCGCGCGCCGAGCACCGCCTCGACCGCGACGACGAGCCCGGCCAGCAGCACCGCGAGCAGCACGAGCACCGCGACCACGGTCCGCAGTCGCAGCGAGGACGTGCGCAGCCGTCGGTCGACCGCGGTCACGCCGCGCCCCGGTCGACGGAGAGCCGGTACCCGAGCCCGCGGGCCGTGTGCACGAGCCGGGGACCGTGCACCTCCATCTTGCGGCGGAGTGCGCTGAGGTGGACCTCGACCAGGTTCGGCGCGATGTCCTCGTAGCCCCACACCTGCGTCGTGATCTGCCCCTTGGAGACGGTCCGGCCACGGCTCTCGGCGAGGAACCGCAGCAGCCGGAACTCGGTGGCCGTCAGGTCGAGCAGGACGCCGGCGCGTCGCACGGTCGCGCCCTCCGGGTCGAGCACGAGGTCGCCGACCTCGATCACCGACGGGACCCGACCGCGGCGGCGGAGCACGGCCGTGACGCGTGCCACGAGCTCGGCCATCGCGAACGGCTTCACCACGTAGTCGTCGGCCCCCTCGGCGAAGCCGCGCAGCCGGTCGTCGAGCTCGTCGCGGGCGGTCATCATCACGACGGCGGCGTCCGACCGCGTCCGGATCCGTGCCGCGAGCAGGATGCCGCTCGGTCCGGGCAGCATCCAGTCCAGCAGGACGAGGTCGGGAGCGGCGCGGTCGAGGTCCTCGGCGATCGCCCGGCCGTCGGTGGCCTCGGTCACGACGAACCCCTCGGCGCGCAGGGTCGCGGCCACGGCGGTGCGGAGGGAGTCGTCGTCCTCGACCACCAGGACACGTGCGGGTGCGTTCACGGCGGACACGGTAGGTGGGCACTGCCCGCAAGCAGCATGGAGGACGCTGGACGGAGCCTGTGCTTCAGTCCTGCTTCAGGTTCGAGCTCGACCGTCGTCCTCGTCGCCGGACCGGCCCGGTCCGCCGACACCGACACGGAAGGCACACCATGCAGGACGAACGACACGACCAGCCCGTCACCGCGCCCGACCGCCGTCGGCGCACCCTGCGTCGCGTGGGGATCGGTTCCGCGGCCGCCGCGGCGCTGCTCCTCGGCGGGCTCGGCGTCACCGCTGCCGTCGCGGACGGCTCCGGCGCACCGAGTGCCACGAGCGCACCGACGGGAGCGCCGAGCGGCGCACCGAGTGGTGCACCCTCCGGTGCTCCCACTCCGGGCACGAAGGGTGCCCCCGGTCCCGGCGCGAAGGGCGCGGAGGGCGCCGCTCCGGCTCCGGGCTGCGTGGCAGCTCCGCCCGCGGCCGGCGACGCCCCGAAGCCGAAGGACGGCGCCGTCCCCGCCCCGCCGGAGGGCGCGGACGCCCCGAAGCCGCCCACGGGCTCCGACGCGCCGAAGCCGAAGGACGGGAACGCGCCGAAGCCGGAGGAGAGCGACGCACCCACGCCGCCGAAGGGCACGGACGCCCCGGAGCCGCCGCAGCCGGACCGGGACGGCGGCACGGACGGCTCTGCCACCCCGGCACCGACCTCCGGGTCCTGAGCGGGACGACCCGGTGCGGGAGGCGCGCGTCGTCGGCCGGACGGTCGACGCGTGGCGCGCCTCCCGGCCGGGCCGGGTCGCCCGTCACGATCCGTCGAGCGCCTCGATCGCCGCCACCAGGGCCGACCGACGCGGCGACCGCGGCGGCAGGACCGCGAGCAGCGCGCGCAGCACCTGCGCGTCGGCGGCGCCGTCCGCCGTCCGCGCCCACGCCTGGAGCGCCTCGACGCCGCCGTCGGCGACGAGCGCCTCACGGAACCGCGTCCTGACCCGGTCGCGCAGGTCGTCGACGCCCGGCGAGACGGAACCGGGCAGGACCGGGCCGACGTACCGGTCGACGGCCTGGAGGCGCGCCCCGCGGTCGAGCGCGGACAGGACGGAGTCGACGTCCGTCCGCAGCCCCTGGAGTCGGTACGGTCGCGAGGTCACCGTCGCACCGGGGGCGTGCGCCGCGAGCACGCGACGCAGGCGCACCACCTCGGCACGGAGCGTGGTGACGGCACCGCGGTCGCCGTACACGGCGACCGCCAGGTCCGCCGCCGCGAGGCCGCCGGGCGTCGATGCGAGCACCGCGAGGATCTCCGAGTGCCGTTCCGACAGCCGGACCGTGCGCCCGTCGGAGGTCAGTGTCGCGGTGTCCGAGCCGAGGAGGGCCAGTCCGACGGCCGGACACGGCGCACCGCGGCCGCGTCCACGGGGCACGTCCCCGGTCGGTCCGGGGGTGCGGAGGCCCTGCACCGCCCGGAGTGCCAGTTCCGCCTCGGCCACCGCGGCCGTGGCGACGAGGAGCGGCAGGGTGTGGCGTTCGACCGCGCGCGCGTCGCCGGTGATGTCGAGCGCCCCGACGACGGCGCCGGTCGGGTCGTGGAGCGGCACCGCCGTGCACGAGAAGGCCTTGACGGCGGTCGCCCAGTGCTCGTCCGCGTGGATCTGCACCGCCCGGTCGAGCCGCAGGGCCGTACCGGGCGCGCTCGTGCCCGCGCGCTCCTCCGCCCAGTCCGCACCCGGCAGGAAGCCCATGTCCTCGGCTGCGCTGCGGGCGGGACGCGCGCCGTCGACCCAGACGAGACGCCCGGCGGCGTCGGTGACGGCGACGACGCACCCCGCGGACCGCACGTCGTCGAGCAGCAGCCGCCGCACCACGGGCAGTGCCGTCCCGAGCGGCCCGTGGCGGCGGAGCGCGTCGAGCTCGTCGGGCCCCAGCGCCAGCGACGGCCGGTCGTCCGGGTCGACCCGGGCACAACGACGCCAGGACGCGGCGACGAGCGGACGGAGCCCCGCGGGTGCGCGCATCGGGCCTCCTCGTGACGAGACGTCCGCCGCGTCGTCGCGGTCGACGGGGTCAGCCTACGTCCGGTGGTCCGCGAGGACCAGACCGAGGTCGTCGAGCTCGTCGTCGGTGAGCATGCGCGACCGCGTGAGGAACCGCTTGCCCTCCGGCACCTCGAGCGAGAAGCCCGCGCCCCGACCGTCGACCACGTCGATCGTCAGGTGCGTGTACTTCCAGTACTCGAACTGCGCGCGTGACATCCAGACCTCGACGGGGCCGGCACCGTCGACGTCGAGCGCGCCGAGGAGCACGTCGGCCGGCCCCGTCCGGAACATCCCGACCGGGTAGCACATCGGGCTCGACCCGTCGCAGCAGCCGCCGGACTGGTGGAACATGAGCGGCCCGTGCCGGGCGGCGAGGGAGCGCAGGAGCTCCCCCGCCGCCGGCGTCACCGCGACGCGCGCCGCGGCCGGGCGGTCCGGGTCGGGCATCAGAAGAAGCCCATCGGACCGTCGGCGTACGACACGAGCAGGTTCTTCGTCTGCTGGTAGTGCTCGAGCATCATCTTGTGGTTCTCGCGCCCGATGCCGGACTGCTTGTACCCGCCGAAGGCCGCTCCGGCCGGGTACTGGTGGTAGGTGTTCGACCACACGCGACCGGCCTGGATGTCACGCCCGGCGCGGTAGAGCGTCGTCGCCTCGCGGCTCCAGACCCCGGCACCCAGCCCGTAGAGGGAGTCGTTGGCGATCCGTATGGCGTCGTCGTAGCCGTCGAAGCTGGTGAGCGCGAGCACGGGGCCGAAGATCTCCTCCTGGAAGATGCGCATGGCGTTGTCGCCCTCGAAGACGGTGGGCTGCACGTAGTAGCCGCCGGACAGGTCACCGCCGAGGTCCGCCCGCTCGCCGCCCGTCAGCAGCTTCGCCCCCTCCTGCTTCCCGATGTCGATGTAGCTCAGGATCTTCTCGAGCTGGTCGTTCGACGCCTGCGCACCGATCATCGTCGCCGGGTCCAGCGGGTGTCCCTGCTTGACCGCGCGCACCCGGTCGAGCCCGTCCGCGACGAACCCGTCGTAGATCTCGCGCGCCACCAACGCCCGGGACGGGCACGTGCAGACCTCGCCCTGGTTGAGGTTGAAGAACGCGAACCCCTCGAGGGCCTTGTCGTAGAAGGAGTCCCGCTCCTGCGCGACGTCGGCGAAGAACACGTTGGGGCTCTTCCCGCCGAGCTCGAGCGTCACCGGGATCAGGTTCTGCGAGGCGTACTGCATGATGAGCCGGCCGGTGGTGGTCTCCCCCGTGAAGGCGACCTTGCGGATGTCCGGGTGCTGGGCGAGCGGCGCGCCGACCTCGATGCCGAACCCGTTCACGACGTTGAGGACCCCGGCGGGCACGAGGTCGCGGATCAGTTCCACCAGCACGTGGATCGATGCCGGCGTCTGCTCCGCGGGCTTGAGCACGACGCAGTTGCCGGCGGCGAGGGCGGGCGCGAGCTTCCACACCGCCATGAGGATCGGGAAGTTCCACGGGATGATCTGCCCGACGACGCCGAGCGGTTCGTGGAAGTGGTAGGCGACGGTGTCGTGGTCGATCTCCCCCGTCGAGCCCTCCTGCGCGCGGATCGCCCCGGCGAAGTAGCGGAAGTGGTCGACGGCGAGCGGGATGTCCGCGCCGAGGGTCTCGCGGATCGGCTTGCCGTTCTCCCAGGTCTCGGCGACCGCGAGCTCCTCGAGGTGCGCCTCCATCCGGTCGGCGATCCGGTTGAGGATGCCGGCGCGCTCGGCGACGCTCGTGCGCGACCAGGCGGGGAAGGCCCTCCAGGCGGCCTCCACCGCCCGGTCGACGTCGGTCGAGTCCCCCCGGGCGACCTCGGTGAAGACCCTGCCCGTCACCGGCGTGGGGTTCTCGAAGTACCGGCCGCCGGCGGGCGGGACGTACTCGCCGCCGATGAAGTGGTCGTACCGGGAACGGTAGGAGACGAGCGCCCCGTCCTCGCCGGGTGCGGCGTAGGTCGATGGCGATGCTGCGATGGTCATGGTGGACACCTTTCGACGACGCTGTCGGTGGCGCTGGTCCAGCACCTGCGGCGACGGTACGACGCCGGGGGTTGCAAGCGATTGCGCCGGGTGGCGACCCCGGGCGCCGGCGACCGCCCCGGGCGCCCGTGACCTCCCCAGAGCGCCCGCGGCCTCCCCCGGACACCGGCGACCGCCCCCGGGTACCGTCGGTGTCCTCGCGGACCGAGCGGAAGGGGCACCCGTGGACTCTCGCGCCGTGCGGTCCTTCCGTGCGTTCGTCGTCGCCACGGCCGTCGTCGCGATCGTGCTCGGCATCGTGGCCGTCGTCTGGCCCGCGCCGTCGATCGTGCTCGTCGCCCTCGTCTTCGGCGTCTACCTCGTGGTCGCCGGCACGATGCGCGTGGTCGCCGCGGTCCGCGGGCACGGGACGTCCGCGGTGTGGCGGTGGACGGCGGGTGCCGTCGGCGGGCTCGTCGGGGTGGCGGGACTCGTCGCGCTCCTCGCTCCCGCCGTCCCGCTCCTCGTCTACGCGGTGCTGGCCGGGGTGGGGTTCCTCGTGGAGGGCGTCGCCGCGCTCGTCGGTGCCGTCGTGGGCCACCCCGGTTCCTCGCGATCGCCGACCGTGGTGAGCGGCCTGCTGTCGTGCATCGGCGGCGTGGTCGTGCTCGTCGCGCCGGCGCTCGCGCTGTCGGTCTTCACGGTGTTCTCCGGCATCGCGCTGATCGGCGTCGGCGCGGCCGCGCTCCTCCTGCTGCCGCCGCGCGCTGCGGTCCGCCGTGAGGCGGTCGGCACCGGTCGCACCGACCGGCGGTGAGGGTCGCCAGCCCCGACGACCGGTGACCGCCGACCGGGTGCAGACTCCGCGCTGCCGGTCCCGAACAGCAGGCCTGGCCGGGTGACGGCTACGCGCTGCCCGTCCCGAACAGCAGGCCGAGGCCGTACGTCACGACGGCGGCGCCGAAGCCGATCGCGAGCTGGCGCAGCGCCCGCCGCAGCGGCGACGCGCCGCTGAGCACGCCGACGACCGCGCCGGTGCCGAGGAGCGCGATGCCGACCAGCACGGCCGCGAGCACGATCGCCGGCCAGCCCTCGAGCCCGAACAGGTACGGCAGCACGGGGATGATCGCGCCCGAGGCGAAGAAGCAGAAGCTCGACACCGCCGCACTCGTGCCGCTCCCCACCGCCTCGTGGTCGTCGGTCGCGGCGGCTGCCGTGACCGTTCGACCGCCGAGGACCTCGGCCGCGTGCTCCTGCGCCGCGGCCTCGTCCATGCCCCGGGCCCGGTAGACCAACGCGAGCTCGTTCGCGTCGACGTCGAGGTCGGCCACCGCGCGCCCGGCCTCGGGGTGGGGTGCGGAGGCGTCGAGCAGCTCGCGTTGGGACCGCACCGAGACGTACTCCCCCGCCCCCATGGACAGCGCGCCGGCGAGCAGCCCGGCGATGCCGCTGAGCAGCACGAAGTGCCGATCGGCGCCCGAGGCACTGATGCCGATGATCAGCGCGAGGTTCGAGACGAGTCCGTCGTTGGCGCCGAACACCGCTGCGCGGAAGGTGCCGGACAACCGCATGCGCCCGCGGTTCGCGAGGCCGCGGACGACCTCGCCGTGGATCCGCTCGTCGGCCGCCATGCGCGCGGTCGCGTCGTCGTCGTCGGCGTAGGGCGAACGGTCCTCGGCACGCTGCATGAGCGCCAGGACGAACACGGAACCGAACCGCTTCGCGAGCGCGGCGAGGACGCGGGTGCGGAGGCTGCCGCGGAGCGGCCGCCCGACGTCGTCACCGAGCAGGTCGAGCCAGTGCTGCTCGTGCCGGCCCTCGGCGTCGGCGAGTGCGGCGAGGATCTCGCGTTCCTCTCCGGTCCTGCGGGTCGACAGGTTCCGGTAGACCGCGGCCTCCGCCCGCTCGTCCGCCAGGTAGCGGCGCCAGCGGCGGACGTCCGCTGCGGTGGGTGCGGTGGGGCGGTCGTCCTGGAGGCTCACAGCACCGATCCTGCCCGCTCGGCCCGACGCGCGGTCGCGCCGCACCGCGGGTGGCCGGTTCCTGCGTGTCGAGACCGCCGCGGACCGGGCGAGACGCCGCCGTCCCCACGAGACGCCGCCGTCCCGACGAGACGCCGCCAGATCCGGCGGCGTGTCGCTCGCTCCGGCCCGTCTCGCGGCGACGCCGGCGTGTCGGCACGCCGGTGACTCGACGCGACGCACGGGCGGACACGCGACAGGGCGCGGACCGGAGGCCGTGCGCGGTGTTGCGCCGTGCCTCCCGTCCGCGCCCTGTCGGCGTGGTGACCGGGTGCGGTGACCGGTGTCAGTCCCGCACGTAGGCGGGAGCCGCCTCGGCGTGCGCGTCGCCGACGCGGTGCACGCGCAGGTCGTTCGTCGAACCCTCGAGTCCGGGGGGCGAGCCGGCCGTCACGATGACCCGGTCGCCGGGGGCGGCGAGGCCGTTCGCGAGCAGCACGTCGTCGACCTGCGAGAACAGCTCGTCGGTGTGCGTCTTGCGCTCCACGAGGAACGAGCGGACGCCCCAGGTGAGCGCCATGCGGCGACGCGTGGCCTCGTTCGGGGTGAAGGCGATGATCGGCAGGCCGTGGCGCAGTCGGGACATGCGGCGGGCCGAGTCGCCGGACTCGGTGAAGACGCAGAGGTACGACGCCTCGGTGAACTCGGCGATCTCGACCGCGGCGAGCGTGATCGCGCCACCGAGCGTGCGCGGCTTCGTGCCGAGCGGCGCGATGCGCTCGAGGCCGTGGTCCTCGGTCGACTCGACGATGCGGGCCATGGTGCGGACCGTCTGCACCGGGTACTCGCCGACGCTGGTCTCGCCCGAGAGCATGACGGCGTCCGCGCCGTCGAGGACGGCGTTCGCGACGTCGGAGGTCTCGGCGCGGGTCGGGATCGGCGACGAGATCATCGACTCGAGCATCTGCGTCGCGACGATGACCGGCTTCGCCATGCGGCGGGACAGCTCGACGGCGCGCTTCTGCACGATCGGGACGGCCTCGAGCGGGAGCTCCACGCCGAGGTCACCACGGGCGACCATGATGCTGTCGAAGGCGTCGATGATCTCCTCGAGGGCGTCGACGGCCTGCGGCTTCTCGACCTTGGCGATGATCGGGAGGCGCTTGCCCTCCTCGTCCATGATCTCGTGGGCGCGGACGACGTCCGAGGCGTTGCGGACGAACGACAGCGCGATGAGGTCGGCGCCCTGACGGATCGCCCAGCGGAGGTCCGCCTCGTCCTTCTCGCTCAGCGCGGGGACGTTGACGGCGACGCCGGGCAGGTTGATGCCCTTGTTGTTCGAGACCGTACCGGCGACGACGACCTCGGTGCGGACACGCACGCCGTCGGTGTCGAGCACGCGCAGGCGCACACGGCCGTCGTCGATGAGCAGCGGGTCACCGGGCTTGACGTCCTGCGGCAGGCCCTTGAACGTCGTGCCGCAGATCTCCTTCGAGCCGGGGACGTCCTCGGTCGTGATCGTGAAGACGTCACCGACCGCGAGCTCGTGCGGACCGTCGGCGAACTTCGCCAGACGGATCTTCGGACCCTGCAGGTCGACGAGGATCGCGACCGGCTTGCCGAGGTCCTCCGCGGCGCGACGGACGTTCTCGTAGTTGGCCTCGTGGACGCTGTAGTCACCGTGGCTGAGGTTGAGGCGGGCGACGTCGACGCCCGCTTCGATGATCTCCTTGACGGTCTCGTAGTCCGACGTAGCCGGACCGAGCGTCGAAACGATCTTTGCGCGTCTCAATGGATTCCTTCGTGTGGTGGGTGGTGCCGGTTTCCGCGCTGTGGGGCCGCGCGGAACGAGAGCAGGCCACCAGCACCCTATCGAGTGCCGGTGGCCTGCTGCTCATCGGTGGACCGGTGTTCCGGGGGCGTTCACGGCGTCAGACCGTGAGCGCGCGGTCGGTGGCCTTGACGGGCGCCGGCAGGATCGTCGAGCCCTCGAGGTACTCGTCGACCTTGGACGCAGCCGCGCGTCCCTCGGCGATGGCCCAGACGATGAGCGACTGGCCACGGCCGGCGTCGCCCGCCACGAACACGCCCGGCTCGTTCGTCGAGTAGTCGGCCTGGCGCGCGACCGCGCCCGACACCGTGGCGGGGAGCCCGAGCTGCGGCTCGATCGTGTCGGTCTCCGGACCGGTGAAGCCCATCGCGATGAGCACCAGGTCGGCGGGGATCTCGCGCTCGGTGCCCGCCTTCGGCACGCGCCGGCCGTCGAGGTACTCGGTCTCCGCCACCCGGAGCGCGCGGACCTCGCCGGCGGCGTTGCCGAGGAACTCGACGGTCGACGCCAGGAAGTGCCGCTCGCCGCCCTCCTCGTGGGCGCTCGTGACCTCGAACACCGTCGGGAACATCGGCCACGGCTGCTCGGACGGACGTTCGAGCGGCGGCTGCTTGCCGATCGCCAGGTTCGTCACGCTCAGGGCGCCCTGACGGTGGGCCGTACCGATGCAGTCGGCGCCGGTGTCGCCACCGCCGATGACGACGACGTGCTTGCCCTCGGCGGTGAGCTGGTTGTCGACGGTGGTCCCCGCGTTCGCCTTGTTCTGCTGGACGAGGTAGTCCATCGCGTAGTGGACGCCCTCGAGGTCGCGCCCCGGGATCGGCAGGTCGCGCGGCACCGTGGCGCCCGTCGCGACGACGACCGCGTCGTAGCGGGACTTCAGGTCGTCCCAGGTGATGTCGACGCCGATCTCCACACCGGCGCGGAAGCGGGTGCCCTCGGCCTGCATCTGGGCGAGGCGCGCGTCGATCTGGCGCTTCTCCATCTTGAAGTCCGGGATGCCGTAGCGCAGCAGGCCGCCGATGCGGTCGTCGCGCTCGTACACGGCGACCGTGTGCCCGGCGCGCGTGAGCTGCTGTGCGGCAGCGAGACCGGCGGGGCCGGACCCGACCACCGCGACGGTCTTGCCGGTCAGGCGCTCCGGCGGGTGCGGGGTGACCCAGCCGTTCTTGTACGCCTCGTCGATGATCGAGACCTCGACCTGCTTGATCGTGACCGGCGGCTGGTTGATGCCGAGCACGCAGGACGCCTCGCACGGGGCCGGGCAGAGCTTCCCGGTGAACTCCGGGAAGTTGTTGGTCGCGTGCAGACGCTCGATCGCCTGTCGACCCTCACCGCGCCAGGTCAGGTCGTTCCACTCCGGGATGAGGTTCCCGAGCGGGCAGCCCTGGTGGCAGAAGGGGACGCCGCAGTCCATGCAGCGACCGGCCTGTCGCTTCAGGGCACCGGACTCCTGCTGCTCGTAGACCTCCTTCCAGTCCATGAGGCGCACGGGCACGGGACGGCGGGGCGGGAGCTCGCGCTCCTGCACCTTGAGGAAGCCCTTCGGGTCAGCCATGGTTCGCCTCCTGCTCGGTCTGGGTCTGGACGGGGGTGTGGGTGTGGATGTCCGCGTCGGTCGGGATCGGGGTCCGCACGGCGGCCCGGGTCGTGTCAGCCACCGGTGACCTCCAGGATGCGGTTCCAGACGACGGTGCCGTCGGGGTCGAGGCCCTCGTCGACCGCCTGCTGGCGGGTTGCGAGCACGGCGGCGTAGTCCCGCGGGAGCACCTTGACGAAGTCGCCGAGGTCGCCGGAGTCGAGCAGGTCGCCGGCCACGGTCGACCCGGTCTCGGCGAGGTGCTGCCGGAGCAGGTCGGTGACGATCTCGACGTCGGCGCTGTCCAGTTCCTCGAGCCGCAGCTCACCGGTCGCCAGCGCGTCGGCGTTCACGTGTTCCCGACGGAGGCCGCGCACGTACGCGGTGCCGCCGGACATACCGGCGCCGAGGTTGCGTCCGGTCTCGCCCAGGATCAGTGCGAGCCCGCCGGTCATGTACTCGAGTGCGTGGTCGCCGACGCCCTCGACGACCGCGGTCGCGCCGGAGTTGCGGACGAGGAAGCGCTCGCCCACGATGCCGCGGATGAACATGCTGCCCTGGGTCGCGCCGTAGCCGATGACGTTGCCGGCGATGACGTTCTCCGACGGTTCGAACGCCGACTCGGTGTCCGGACGGACGACGATGGCGCCGCCGGACAGGCCCTTGCCGACGTAGTCGTTGCTGTCCCCGACCAGGCGGAGCGTGATGCCGGCGGGCAGGAACGCACCGAGGGACTGCCCGGCCGAGCCGCGCAGCGTGATGTCGATCGACCCTGCGGGCAGGCCGTGCTCGCCGTGCCGCAGCGTGACCTCGTGGCCGAGCATGGTGCCGACCGCGCGCTCCGTGTTGCGGATCGGCAGGTCGAGCGCGACGGAACCACCGTGCTCCAGCACGTCCGCCGTCTGCTGGACGAGCTGCACGTCGAAGTGCTCGTCGAGCTCGTGGTCCTGCTCACGCAGGTGGCGTCGGGGCTCGTCGCGGCCGAACTCCGGTCCGTGCAGCACCGGCGCGAGGTCGAGACCGGAGGCCTTCCAGTGCTCGACGGCACGGTCGGTGTCGAGCGCGTCGACCTGCCCGATCGCCTCGTCCAGCGTGCGGAAGCCGAGCTCGGCGAGGAGCTCCCGGACCTCCTGCGCGATGAACTCGAAGAAGTTGACGACGAACTCCGGCTTGCCCGTGAAGCGCTTCCGGAGCTCCGGGTTCTGCGTCGCGACGCCGACCGGGCACGTGTCCAGGTGGCAGACGCGCATGAGGATGCAGCCCTCGACGACGAGCGGAGCCGTCGCGAAGCCGTACTCCTCGGCGCCGAGCAGCGCCGCCACGACGACGTCACGGCCGGTCTTCATCTGCCCGTCCACCTGCACGACCACCCGGTCGCGCATGCCGTTCAGCATCAGGGTCTGCTGGGTCTCGGCGAGACCGATCTCCCACGGGGTGCCCGCGTGCTTCAACGAGTTGAGCGGGGACGCGCCGGTGCCACCGTCGTGGCCCGACACGAGCACGACGTCGGCCAGCGCCTTCGTCACGCCCGCTGCGACCGCGCCGATGCCGGACTGGCTCACGAGCTTCACGTGGACGCGCGCGGCCGGGTTCGCCCGCTTGACGTCGAAGATCAGCTGCTTGAGGTCCTCGATCGAGTAGATGTCGTGGTGCGGCGGCGGCGAGATGAGTCCGACGCCGGCGGTGGCGTGCCGCGTGCGGGCGACCCACGGGTACACCTTCGTCGGCGGCAGCTGCCCGCCCTCGCCCGGCTTCGCGCCCTGCGCCATCTTCAGCTGGATGTCGGTCGCGTGCGTCAGGTACATGCTCGTGACGCCGAACCGACCGGAGGCGACCTGCTTGATCGCACTGCGACGCTCGGGGTCGAGCAGACGCTCGACGTCCTCGCCGCCCTCGCCCGTGTTCGAGCGCGCACCGAGGCGGTTCATCGCGATCGCGAGGGTCTCGTGGGCCTCTTGTGAGATCGACCCGTAGGACATCGCGCCGGTGTTGAACCGCTGCACGATCGACTCGATCGGCTCGACCTCGTCCAACGCGATCGGCTTCCGGACGCCGTGACGGAACCGGAACAGACCGCGGAGCGTCATGAGCTCCTCGGACTGGTCGTCGACCGCCTGCGAGTACTCGCGGAAGATGTCGTACCGACGGGCACGGGTGGCGTGCTGGAGCCGGAACACCGTGTCCGGGTTGAACAGGTGCGGCGGACCCTCACGGCGCCACTGGTACTCGCCGCCGGTCTGCAGCCGCTCGTGCGACAGCACGGCGCCGTCCTGCGGGTACGCCTGGGCGTGCCGCTCGGCGTTCTCCTTGGCGATGACCTCGATCCCGACGCCACCGAGGATGGACGACGTCCCGGTGAAGTACCGGTCGACGAACTCCTGGCTGAGCCCGACCGCCTCGAACGCCTGGGCGCCGGCGTAGCTGGACACCGTCGAGATGCCCATCTTCGACATGATCTTGAGCACGCCCTTGCCGAGCGCCTTGATGACGTTCCGGACGGCCTGCTCCGGGGTGATCCCGGTGATCATCCCCGAGCGCACGAGGTTCTCGCAGGTCTCCATGGCCAGGTACGGGTTGATCGCCGAGGCGCCGTACCCGATCAGGGTCGCGACGTGGTGGACCTCGCGCACGTCGCCGGCCTCGACGATGAGTCCGACCTTCATGCGCTGCTCGGTGCGGATGAGGTGGTGGTGCACCGCAGCGAGCAGCAGCAGGCTCGGCACGGGTGCCTGCTCGGCGTTGCCGTCACGGTCGGACAGCACGATGAACTGCTTGCCCGACTCGATCGCCTGGTCGACCTCGTCGCAGACCGCGGCGATGCGCTTCTGCATCGCCTTCTTGCCCGCGTCGACGCGGTACAGGCCCTTGATCGTCACCGTCAGGTGCCGACCGGACTCCGTCTCGAAGTGCTGGATCTTCGCGAGCTCGTCGTTGTCGATCACCGGGAAGTCGAGCACGATCTGCTTCGCGTGCTCGGGGCCGGCGCTCAGCAGGTTGCGCTCCGGCCCGAGGCCCATGCCCATCGAGGTGATGACCTGCTCGCGGATCGAGTCCAGCGGCGGGTTCGTCACCTGCGCGAACTGCTGCGTGAAGTAGTCGAACAGCAGGCGCGGGCGCTCGGAGAGCACGGCGATCGGCGTGTCCGAGCCCATCGCGCCGAGGGGCTCCGCACCCGTCTGCGCCATCGGGCGGAGGAGGATGCGGACCTCCTCCTCCGTGTAGCCGAACGCGCGCTGTCGCCGGGTGACCGACGCCGGGGTGTGCACGATGTGCTCGCGCTCCGGCAGGTCGCTCAGGTTGATGCGCCCCTCGTCGAGCCACTGCGCCCACGGCCCCGCGGTCGCCAGCTCGCGCTTGACCTCGTCGTCCTCGATGATCCGCCCGGCCTCGGTGTCCACGACGAACATCCGACCCGGACGCAGGCGGCCCTTGCGGACGACCTTGCCCGGCGGCACGTCGATGACGCCCGTCTCCGAGCCCATCACGATGAGGCCGTCGTCGGTCACCAGGAAACGCCCGGGACGCAGGCCGTTGCGGTCGAGCGTCGCGCCGACGACCGCGCCGTCGGTGAACGTGATGGCCGCAGGGCCGTCCCACGGCTCCATGAGCATCGAGTGGTACTCGTAGAACGCCCGCAGGTCGGGGTCCATCCCGACCTGGTTCTCCCAGGCCTCCGGCACCATCATCGACACCGCGTGCGGCAGGCTGCGGCCGGTCAGCGTGAGCAGCTCGAGGGTCTCGTCGAACGACGCCGAGTCGCTCGCGCCCGGGCTGACGATCGGCAGCAGCGGTGCGAGGTCGCCGAGCAGCTCGCTCTCGAGCTGCGACTGGCGCGCCCGCATCCAGTTCCGGTTGCCGCGGACGGTGTTGATCTCGCCGTTGTGGGCGAGCGTCCGGAACGGTTGCGCCAGCGGCCACGACGGGAAGGTGTTCGTCGAGTAGCGCGAGTGCACGATCGCGAGCTTCGAGGCGAAGCGCTCGTCGCTGAGGTCCGGGTAGAACGGCTCGAGCTGGAGCGTCGTGACCATGCCCTTGTAGACCATGGTGCGGCTCGACAGCGACATGAAGTAGACCTCGACGCCGTGCTCCGCGCGCTTGCGCAGCCGGAAGGCCTGCCGGTCGAGGGCGATGCCGCTCCAGGCGGCGCCGTGCACGTCGTGTCGGGTGGAGGCGACGAACAGCTGCTCGAACGCGGGCATCGCGGCGCGCGCGAGCGTCCCGAGGACCTCCGGCCGAACCGGGACCGCACGCCACCCGAGGACCTTCAGGCCCTCCTCGCGGGCCAGGCGCTCGACCGCACCCTTCACCGCGTGGCGCTCGTCCTCGTCGACGGGCAGGTAGGCCGTCCCGACGGCGTACTCCCCCGCGGCGGGCAGGTCGAACGACACCTCGTCGCGCAGGAACGCGTCCGGCACCTGGCACAGGATGCCCGCGCCGTCACCGGTGCCCGCGTCGGAACCGACGGCACCGCGGTGCTCGAGGTTCCGGAGTGCACCCAGCGCGGCGTCGACGATGTCGTGCCCCGCGGTACCGCGGAGCGTCGCGACCATCGCGAGGCCGCAGGCGTCCTTCTCGTTCGCCGGGTCGTACGCACCGGTCGCCTCGGGCACGGCCGAGAATCGTCGGTGCGCCGGCTGCAGGGAGCGCGTCGAACGGGGGGCAGGGTCTGGCTGGAGCGCCATGGGGAACCGTCCTCACGAGGGAGTGGAACAGGGACGTCGGTGGCCCGGTGGTGCGTTCCGCCCGAGCGGGCGGACCTGGTGCCCGTGCGCGTCGCCGTGGAGGGTGCGCAGACGACGCGCGAGGTGGCGGGGCCGCTCGTGGCGACCCGACCGTTCGGATGGTGCCCCGCGGCCGGCGGGTGCCGTCCGAGGAGCCGGTGCTGCCGGTCGCGGAGTTACCGCGCGCGGCCTGCTGCTGGGACCGGATCGGCGTCGTCGGCGACCGCCGGAGCGTCGTCGTCGTGTTCCGACCAGGTGTCGTCCGAGTCTACATCGGAGGACCGACGCGGCTCGCGACCCGGCAGGTACGGGCTGGGCTCGTTGCCGGTGTGCCGACGGGTCTGCACGAGGAAGATCACGATGCCGAGCAGGATCGCGGCGAAGGACATCCAGACGTTCGTGCGGATCCCGGCGAAGGTCTCGCTCGTGTCGACGCGGATGGACTCGAGGACCGAGCGACCGGTGCCGTACCAGATCAGGTAGAGCGCCATGACCTTGCCCCACTGCAGCCGGAACCGCTTGTCGAGCAGCAGGATCACGACGACGCCCACGACGTTCCAGATGATCTCGTAGAGGAAGGTCGGGTGGAACAGGGTGCCCTCGGGCAGCCCCTTCGGGAACGCCGCGTTCGACGACTCGATCTCGAGCCCCCACGGCAGGCTCGTCGGCATGCCGAAGAGCTCGTGGTTGAAGTAGTTGCCGAGGCGACCGAACGCCTGGGCGAGCAGGACGCCGGGAGCGATCGCGTCGATCAGGGTCGAGAAGCGCAGGCCCACCTGACGGCACCCGATGTACGCACCGACCGACCCGAGGATGAGCGCGCCGAAGATGGCCAGCCCGCCCTCCCAGATGTAGAGGAACGAGAGCGGGTCACGCCCCGGCCCGAAGTAGTCGCTGACGTGGCTGAACACGTGGAACAACCGACCGCCGATGATGCCGGCGGGCACCGCCCAGATCGCGATGTCGATGATGATCCAGCGCTCGACCCCGCGGGCGTTGAGCCGCCGGTTCGCGAGCACGACGGCCGCGACGATGCCCAGCAGGATGCAGATCGCGTACGCGTGGATGCGGAAGTCGAGCGGGAGCGACCACCCGAAGACGTCGCGCAGCCAGGCGGTCAGGTCGAAGTACTGCCACGCGGTGCTCGGGCTCGGGATGCTCAGGAGGGGCATGGAGGTGCTGTCGCCTTTCGGTGCTGGACGGCCGCGGTGCCGCTGGAGGGTCGGCCCCGCTCACTGTAGCGCGGGAACCGCGCCGACCAGGAACGGGGTGGGTCGACCTGTGGGAACTGGGAGCACGGCGCACGGGAGGCGCGGTGCCGGTGGGCCGGTCGGCCCACCGACACCGCGCCTCCCGTCCGGACCGGTGCTCGCCTCAGCTGCGCGCGGCGCCGCTGGTCAGGTCGGCCGCGCGGTCCGCGACCCCCTGCACGCCGAGGTCGGCGAGGGCGCGCACGAAGGCGGACCCGACGATCGCCCCGTCGGCGTACTCGAGGACCTCGCGCACCTGGTCTGCCGTCGAGATGCCGAGGCCGACGCACGTGCGCTCCACACCGGCGTCGCGCAGTCGCGACACGACGGTGCGGGCGGCGGTGTCGACGCCGACGCGGGCGCCGGTGACGCCCATCGTCGACACGGCGTAGACGAAGCCGCGGCTGGAGCGGACCGCCTGCTCCATGCGGGTGTCCGTCGAGGACGGCGCCGCGAGGAAGACCCGGTCGAGCCCGGTGCGCTCGGAGGCGTCGATCCAGGCGCGACCCTCGTCCGGGATGAGGTCCGGGGTGATGAGCCCGGATGCCCCGGCCGCGACGAGGTCGTCGGCGAACCGGTCGACCCCGTACCGGAGCACCGGGTTCCAGTAGGTCATGACGAGCACGGGCACGTCGACACGGCTCGTGATCTGGTCGACGGCGTCGAAGACCTGCGCGACACGGAAGCCGTTCGCCAGGCTCTCCTCCGCGGCGCGCTGGATCACCGGACCGTCCATCACCGGGTCGGAGTACGGCAGGCCGAGCTCGATGACGTCGACGCCGTTCTCGGCGAGGGCGACCGCCGCGTCCACGCTCGTCTGCAGGTCGGGGAAACCGGCGGGCAGGTACCCGACGACGGCTCCGGCGCGCTCGGCGTTGGCGGTGTCGATCGTCGTCGCGACCGAGGTGGAGGGACCGGGGTTCGTCACAGCTGCACCGCGTTCTCGTCGAGGATGCCGAAGTAGCGACTGGCGGACGCGACGTCCTTGTCACCACGTCCGGACAGGGACACCAGCACGACGCCGTCGGGGCCGAGCTCCTTGCCCAGCTTGATCGCCCCGGCGAGCGCGTGCGCCGACTCGATGGCCGGCAGGATGCCCTCGGTCCGGCCGAGCAGGCGGAAGGCCTCCATCGCCTCGGCGTCGGTGATCGGCGAGTACTGCGCGCGGCCGATCGAGGCCAGGTAGGCGTGCTCGGGACCGACGCTCGGGTAGTCGAGGCCCGCCGAGATGCTGTGGCTCTCGATGGTCTGGCCGTCCTCGTCCTGCATGAGGTACGACATCGTGCCCTGGAGGACACCGGTGCGCCCGAGCGAGATGCTCGCGGCGTGCCGCCCCGTCTCGATGCCGTCGCCGCCGGCCTCGAAGCCGTGCAACCGGACCGACTCGTCGTCGAGGAAGGCCTCGAAGATGCCCATCGCGTTCGAGCCGCCGCCGACGCACGCGGCGACGGCGTCCGGCAGGCGACCGATGCGGTCGAGGACCTGCTGTCGGGCCTCTTCGCCGATCACCTTGTGGAACTCGCGGACCATCTCCGGGAACGGGTGCGGCCCCGCGACGGTGCCGAGCAGGTAGTGCGTCGAGTCGACGTTCGCCACCCAGTCGCGCAGCGCGTCGTTGATGGCGTCCTTCAGCGTGCGCGACCCCGTCTCGACCGGGATCACCTCGGCACCGAGCAGCCGCATCCGCGCCACGTTCAGTGCCTGGCGCTCGGTGTCGACGGCGCCCATGTACACGACGCAGTCCATCCCGAAGAGCGCAGCGGCGGTGGCCGTCGCGACACCGTGCTGCCCGGCTCCCGTCTCGGCGATGAGCCGGGTCTTGCCGAGCCGCTTCGCGACGAGGGCCTGACCGAGCACGTTGTTGATCTTGTGCGAACCGGTGTGGTTGAGGTCCTCGCGCTTGAGGATGATCCGGGCACCACCGGCGTGCTTCGCGAACCGCGGCGCCTCGGTGATGATCGACGGGCGGCCGGTGTACTCGCGCTGGAGCGTGTCGAGCTCCTCGCGGAACGCCGGGTCCGCCCAGGCCGCGCGGAAGGCGGTCTCGAGCTCGTCGAGCGCGAGCACGAGCGACTCGGGGACGAAGCGTCCGCCGAAGTCGCCGAAGTACGGGCCCTGCAGGTCACGGAGTGAGGTCACGGTGGGTCTCCCGGGGTGTTCGGACGCCCCGGTGTGCGGGGCGACCGGTGGGACGGTGTCGGTCAGGCGCGCGGGCGGCCGGAGCCGTCCGCCGCGGCGATGAACGACGCGAGGGTGGTGGCGGGGTCCGCGCCCGTGACGAGCGCCTCCCCCACCAGGACGACGTCGGCACCCGCTGCGCGGTAGTGGGCGACGTCGGCGGGCCCGGCGACGGCCGACTCGGCGACGCGCACGACCCCGTCGGGGATGCGATCGGCGAGGGAGCCGAAGAGGTCGCGGTCCAGCGAGAAGTCGGTGAGGTCGCGGGCGTTGACGCCGAGGATCCGCGCGCCGGCGTCGAGGCCACGGGAGACCTCGTCACCGGAGTGGGCCTCGACGAGCACGCGCATGCCGAGCTGCTCGGCGAGCTCGTGCAGCTCCACGAGCTGTCGCTGCTCCAGCGCTGCAACGATCAGCAGCACCAGGTCGGCACCGGCCGCACGGGCCTCGAGCACCTGGTACGGGTCGGCGATGAAGTCCTTGCGGAGCACCGGCAGCGACACGCGCGCCTTCACCGCCTCGAGGTCGGCGAGGCTGCCGAGGAACTTCCGCCCCTCGGTGAGCACGCTGATCGTCGACGCTCCGCCACGCTCGTAGTCGGCGGCGAGGGCGGCCGGGTCCTCGATGGGCGCCATGGAGCCGCGCGACGGGCTCGCGCGCTTGACCTCGGCGAGGATCTTCACGCGGTCGCCGGGCGACAGGAAGTCGAGGGCGTCGAGCGGCGACGCCGCCCGGTCCAGGTCGCGCTCGACGTCCGAGAGCGGACGGTCGACACGACGGGCGGCGGCGTCCTCGAGCGCGCCCGCGACGAGGGTCTCGAGCACGTTCGGCACGGGACTACTCCGCGTGGTGCTTGGCGACGTACTTCGGACCGTTGACGCCGTAGCCGGCCTTCGCCATCACGGCGCCGACGACGAGGCCGATCACCACGACGACGGCGGACGCCCAGACGCCCCACGCCAGGTCGAACCAGAAGAACAGCGTGCCTGCCGCGAAGCCGATCAGCATGATCACGACGGCGGTCCAGGCGGCGGGCGAGTGGCCTTCGCCGAGTTCTGCGGGCTCAGTGTTGCTCACGGTGCTCCTCGTTCTGCTCCGGCGCCGTCGTCCGATCGGCGCCGATCCGATCCTACCGTGTCGGTCGTGGGCGGTTCCCCCACCGCACCGTCCCCGGCGGTCGGGTCGTCACCGGCGCTGAGGTCGTCCCAGTCGGTGATCGCGTCGCGTTGGGTCGGGGCGGCCGCACGGGCGTCGGCGGCGGCCCCGGCGGTCGCCGCGGCGTACTTCCGGGTCGGCCCGGGCCACTGCCGCTGCACCACGAACACGACGATCCCGAGCACCACGGCGAGCACGCCACCCGCGATGCCGACGGCGGGCCACGCGGTGACGTCGACCCGGTCGACGACCTGGCGCACCGCGCCGGTGTCGCTGACGCCCGCGACCTCGCCCACCGCGCCCTTCGACGCCGCGACGGGGTCCGCCAGGGCGCCGATGCCGGTCGCCACGACGGCGATGCCGAGCAGCACCTCGACGGCCGCGAGCACGACGCGCAGCACACGGCCGGCGATCGTCAGCGCGAGGAACAGCGCCAGGCTCGCGATCGCGAGCGCCGTGTACTGCGGGACGACCGCGGCACCGTCCGCCACCACGCGCGGCACCACCGCGGTGCCGGCGTGCAGGTGCACCGTGAACCACGTCTGGGTCCACGACAGCATCACGATGCCGGCGACCGCGAGGCCGGCGACGACGACGAGCGGGCGGGAGCGCCGGGCCGTCACGCGCGCACCTCGCGCATCCGGTTCGCGGTCGCGACCGCGCGCAGCGGGGCGGCCGCCTTGTTCACGGCCTCCTCGTGCTCGGTGCGCGGGTCGGAGTCGGCGACCAGGCCGGCACCGGCCTGCACGCGTGCGACCCCGTCCTTGATGAGCGCCGTACGGATGGCGATCGCCAGGTCGGCGTCGCCGGCGAAGTCGAAGTAGCCGACCACGCCCGCGTACGCTCCGCGCTTCGCCGGTTCCAGCTCGTCGATGATCTCGAGCGCACGCGGCTTCGGTGCCCCCGACAGGGTGCCGGCCGGGAAGGTCGCGCGGAAGACGTCGATCGCCGACGCCCCCGGTCGGACCGATCCCTCGACGCTCGACACCAGGTGCATGATGTGGCTGAAGCGCTCGACGGTCATGAACTCGGTCACCGCGACGGTCCCCGGCTCGCACACCTTCTGCAGGTCGTTCCGGGCGAGGTCGACCAGCATGAGGTGCTCGGCGCGCTCCTTCGGGTCGGCGAACAGCTCGTCACCCAGGCGGACGTCCTCGACCGGGCTCGCGCCGCGTGGGCGCGAGCCGGCGATCGGGTGGGTGATCGCCCGCCCGTCCTGCACCTTGACCAGGGCCTCGGGCGAGGCGCCGACGATCCAGAAGCGCTCGTCGGCGCTGTCCGCCAGCGCGAGGAAGTACATGTACGGGCTCGGGTTCAGTGTCCGGAGCACCCGGTAGACGTCGAGCGGGTCGGCGGTGACGTCGTGGTCGAACCGCTGCGAGACGACGACCTGGAAGACGTCACCGTCGCGGATGAAGTCCTTGGACCGCTCGACCGCGGCCATGTAGTCCTCCGGCGACGTCCGGTGGCGCGGGGTCGGCTCGGCGATCTCGAACGCCTCGGCGACCGTCGCCGCGCTCGGCTGCACCAGGTCCGCCTGCATCCGGTCGAGCCGGGACTGCGCGTCGGACCACATCGTGTCCGGGTCGTCGGTGCCGTCGTTGAGGACGCTCGCGACGAGGAGCACGAGGCCGGTGCGGTGGTCGAGCGCCGCGAGCTCGGACACGAAGGCGAGGGCCTGCCCGGGCACCTCGAAGTCGGCCGCGGGCACGTTCGGCAGGTGCTCGAGCTGCCGCACGGCCTCCCACCCGATGAACCCGACCGTGCCGCCGACCAGGGGCGGGGTGCCGGGAACGCGGGGCGTCGCCCACCGGTCGTGCAGGCGGGCGAGGACGTCGAGGGGGGCGCCGTCGAGCGAGCCGACGGCCCGCGACGCCGGGATGCCGGTGTCGATCCAGGACGCCCGGTCGCCGTCCTGGGTCAGGACGCCGAAGCTCCGGACGCCGACGAAGGACCAGCGCGACCACAGGCCGCCCTGGCCGGCGGACTCGAGCAGGAACGAACCGGGGCGACCGTCCGCCAGCTTGCGGTACACACCGACCGGCGTCTCGCTGTCGGCGTAGAGCGCGCGGACGACGGGGACGACGCGGTGGCCGTCGAGCAGGTCGTCGAAGGCCTGCCGGGAGGTCGTGCGCGGCTCCTCCGCGCGGCTCGCGCCGGTCATCGGATCGCCTCCGCGGTCGTGGTCGCCGACGTCGGGTCAGTCGCGTCCGTCCCGGCCTGCGCCGGCGCGGCCTGCACCGGCGCGGCCTGCACCGGCGCGGTCGCGGTCACGGGCTCGAGCGGGTCGACCTCGAAGCAGCTGTGCGCACCGGTGTGGCAGGCGGCCCCGACCTGCTGCACGGTGACGAGCAGCGTGTCGTCGTCGCAGTCGAGTGCGGCAGCCCGGACGTACTGCGCGTGCCCGGACGTGTCGCCCTTGCGCCAGTACTCCTGTCGGGAGCGCGACCAGAAGGTCACGCGGCCCTCGGTCAGGGTGCGGCGGAGGGCTTCGCGGTCCATCCAGCCGAGCATGAGGACGTCCTTCGAGGACTCCTCCTGCACGACTGCGGGGAGCAGGCCGTCCGCACCGAACCGTGCGCGGTCGAGGACCGCTTCCGTGCTGGTGCTGGTGCTGTCGGTCATGAGACTCCTAGCCTACGGCGGGGTGTCGGCGGACGGGGTGTCAGCGGACGGGCTGGCCGGCGGCGCGCAGCGCCGCCTTGACGTCCCCGATGGTCATCTCGCCCCGGTGGAAGACGCTGGCAGCGAGCACGGCGTCCGCGCCCGCCTCGACGGCCGGGGCGAAGTGCTCGAGGCGACCGGCGCCTCCCGAGCCGATGACCGGGACCGACGACACCGCACGCACCGCGGCGATGAGCTCGAGGTCGAAGCCGTGCTTCGTGCCGTCCGCGTCGATCGAGTTGACGAGCAGCTCGCCCGCGCCGCGCTCGACGCCCTCGCGTGCCCACGCGATCGCGTCGAGGTCGGACTCGGTCCGTCCGCCGTGGGTCGTGACGACGAAACCGGAGGGCATCCGGTCCGAGCGCTTGACGTCGAGCGACAGCACCACCGCCTGCGCGCCGAAGCGGTCGGCGATCTCGCTCACGAGCTCCGGCCGCGCGATCGCCGCGCTGTTGACGCCGATCTTGTCCGCGCCGCACTGCTGCAGGCGGGAGACGTCGTCGACGCTCCGGACGCCACCGCCGACGGTGAGCGGGATGAAGACCTGCTCCGCCGTGCGCGTCACCGTCTCGAACATGGTCGCGCGGTTCTCGACCGTGGCACCGACGTCGAGGAAGGTCAGCTCGTCGGCACCCTGCTCGTAGTAGCGGGCCGCGAGCTCGACCGGGTCCCCGGCGTCCTGCAGGTCGAGGAAGTTGACGCCCTTGACGACGCGACCGCCGGACACGTCGAGGCACGGGATGACCCGGACCGAGACGCCACCGGCGACACCGGCCGCGCCGCTGTCGGGTCCGGTCACGTCGGCTCGCACCGCGTCGTTCACAGGCGTGCGGCGTGGATCGGGCTGACCAGGATGGCGCGCGCACCGAGGTCGTACAGCGCGTCCATGATGAGGTTCGCGTCCTCGCGCGGGATCATCACGCGGACGGCCGACCAGTCGCGGTCGTGCAGCGGGGAGACCGTCGGCGACTCGATGCCCGACGCCACCGCGGTGGCCTGCTCCAGCAGGTCGGTCGGGATGTCGTAGTCGAGCATGACGTAGCCGCGGGCGACGAGCACGCCCTGCAGGCGGCGACGCAGGACGTCGATGCCCGGGATGCGCTCGTCGTTGGAGATGAGCAGCGCGGTCGACTCGAGGATCACCGGACCGAAGATCTCGAGCCCGGCGGCACGGAGCGTGCTGCCGGTCGAGACGACGTCGGCCACGGCGTCCGCGACACCGAGGCGCACGGCGCTCTCGACGGCGCCGTCGAGCTTCACGAGGGTCGCGGTCACCCCGTGCCGGGCGAGGAACTCGCCCACGAGTCCCGGGTAGCTCGTCGCGACGCGGACGCCGTCGAGGTCCTGCAGCTCGGTGAACCGGCCGGGCGTCCCGGCGAACCGGAAGGTCGAGTCGGCGAACCCGAGCGCGTCGACCTCGTGCGCCGCCGACCCGGAGTCGAGCAACAGGTCGCGGCCGGTGATGCCGACGTCGAGTGCGCCGGAGCCGACGTACGTCGCGATGTCGCGCGGACGGAGGAAGAAGAACTCGACACCGTTGCGCTCGTCGAGCAGGTGGAGCGCCTTCGGGTCGCGGCGACCGGCGTACCCGGCCTCCTTGAGCATCTCGGAGGCGGTCTCGGACAGCGAACCCTTGTTGGGCACGGCGATGCGGAGCATCAGGTGGTCTGCTTTCTGCTGGAGGTCGGGACGGCTGCGGGTCGCGGTGGCGCTCGGTGAGCGCGACACGCGTTCCTACAGATGTCGCCAGACGTCCGCCGGGGTGAGCCCCTTCGCGACCATGAGCACCTGGAGGTGGTAGATCAGCTGCGAGATCTCCTCCGAGGTGCGCTCGTCGCCCTCGTACTCAGCCGCCATCCAGACCTCGGCGGCCTCCTCCACGATCTTCTTGCCGATCTGGTGCACGCCGGCGTCCAGTTCGGCGACGGTGCCGGAGCCCTCGGGGCGCGTGCGCGCCTTCTCGGTCAGCTCCGCGAACAGGTCGTCGAACGTCTTCACGGGGACCAGGCTACCGTCCTGCGCGGCTGCACCGGACGCACCGTCCGGACGGGAGGCGCCGGTCGCCCCCGACGCGCCGCCCACCTGGGCGGTCACGCGCGTGCCGCCGCAGCCGCCTCGCGCAGGTCGGCGATGCGCTGCGCGGGCTCACCGCCGTAGACGGCGGATCCGGCGACGAGCGTGTCGGCGCCGCTGCGGACCGCCTCGGGCACGGTGTCGACCGCGATGCCGCCGTCGACCTCGAGCCAGACGTCGAGCCCCGAGGCGTCGACTGCGCCACGGGCGTCGGCGAGCTTCGGCATGACGGAGGGCATGAACGACTGCCCGCCGAACCCGGGCTCGACGGTCATGAGCAGGATCATGTCGTACGCGTCGAGGTGGTGGAGCACCTGCGTGATCGGGGTGCCGGGCTTCACGGCGACGGCGGCGCGGGCACCGTTCGACCGGATCGCCGCGGCGGTCGCCACCGGGTCGTCGGCGGCCTCGAGGTGGAACGTGACGCTCGAGGCACCGGTCTCGGCGTACTTCGGCGCCTGGGTGTCGGCGTCGGTGATCATGAGGTGCACGTCGAGCGGCACCGGCGAGACGTCCTGCAGGCGCTGCACGATCGGCAGGCCCAGGGTGAGGTTCGGCACGAAGTGGTTGTCCATCACGTCGACGTGCACCATGTCGGCGCTCTCGATGCGGTGCAGCTCCCGCTCGAGGTTGGCGAAGTCGGCGGACAGGATGCTCGGCGAGATGCGGATCGTCACCCGGCAACCCTACCGAGCGCCGCTGCCCGTCCAGACGGCGGTCTCCCACTCCAGCGGGGCTCCCGTGTCGGAGAACGGGACGAGCGGCACGGTCGGGAACTCGCGCAGGACACCGGTGAGCTGCGTCGCGGTCCCCAGTCCGCTCCGGACACGGAGGTACTGCACCAGGGTGAGCTGCCCGTACGTGCGGTTCATCGATGCGCGTGCGGTGTCCAACGAAGGGTCGGCGCCGACCGGGGGCAGCTTCGGTCGGATGGCGTACGCGCGGTTGAACAGGCGTCCGTGGTGGGCACATGCGTTGCGCACCACGTTGAGCGCGCGCAACCACGAGGTCAGCTGCGGTGCTCGGAGACCGAACCGTCCGCTCACCTCGGTCTGGACGCTCGGCGGCGCGAAGCCGAGCAGCCTCGAGACCGTCCCCCAGTCCATCACCTCGACCGCGGCCCACACCGGCAGGACTCCCCCGTACCCGGACCGGTGGTGCTCGACGAACTCCTCCCGGCTCCTGGCGACCTCACCGCGGTGCCGCTCCAGCCAGTTGCGGTGGCCGTCGCCGGCGCGTGCCAGCGGACCGAGCAGATCGGGACGCAGATGGGCGCTCGGGTGGAGCCGCCCGAGTGCGTGCCCCAGCGCGGCTCTCAGTGCGAGCTCGACCGGAGCGAGGGCGTCGAACACCGTCGTCCGCAGACGCTCGTCGAAACGGTGGAGCGCGAGGACGTCCTCGAGGTGGGTCCCCGGGCGGAAGCGATCACCCCGCGCACCGCCCGTGGTCTCGCGGAACGCGTACCAGTAGCCACTCAGCCGGTAGTAGTTGACGAGGCGCAGTTCGCGGACGGCGGCGTCCTCGTCGGGCACGTGCATCCCACGTCCTCGCAGGAGTGCCACCTGCTCTCGGTACGGCCGGAACGGCTTGGGTTCCACAGCGGGCCTCCCCCGGGCCGAGAACGAAGAGGACCGGCCCTGGACCTGCTCTCGCAGGCGGAACCGGTCGTGTTCCTCCAACATATCAGATCGTTCCTGGGCCGACAACCCGCGAGCAGACGCCGAGGTTGCGTGTTGCGGGAGGGGTCAGGGGCGACGACGGAAGAGTGCGACGAACATCGCGTCGGTGCCGGTCCGGTGCGGCCAGAGCTGCGCCGTCGGACCGTCGGCGACCTGCGGGTCCCGGGCCGCCACCGACCGGACCACGCCGGCGGTGTCGAGCTGTTCGAGCACGTCGCCGTGCCGCTCGAGCAGCGCGTCGACCTGCCCGCGCGTCTCGGCCAGGTGCGGCGAGCACGTCACGTACGCGAGCGTGCCACCCGGGGCGAGTGCACGGACCGCCGCATCGAGCAGCTCGGCCTGCAGCGCCGCGAGCTCGGGGACGTCCTCGGGCTGCTTGCGCCACCGCGCCTCGGGACGCCGACGGAGCGCGCCGAGGCCCGTGCACGGAGCATCGAGCAGGATCCGGTCGAACAGCTCGTCGCCCGGCTTGCCGAAGCGCCGTCCGTCGCCCTCGACGACCGTGACGGTGTCGTCACCCGCCACGGTGGACAGGGCCTTGCGCACGAGTCCGGCGCGGGCGGGCACGAGCTCGTTGGCGACCAGGGACGCTCCGCCCTGGGCGGCCTCGGCGGCGAGGAGCGCGGCCTTGCCCCCGGGCCCGGCGCACATGTCGAGCCACCGCTCCCCCGGACGGACGGCGGACGACCGCGTGAGGGCGAGGGCCGCGAGCTGCGACCCCTCGTCCTGCACCCGGAGCCGACCGGCGGCGACGCCGGGGACCCGTGCGGGGTCGCCGGTCGTCCCGCGGATGCCGACCGGGGACACCGGGCCGGCGTCGGCCCCGGCGACCCGGCCGGGAGGCGCGGTGCCGGTCTCGTCGTCGGCTCCGGCTCCGTCGTCGGTGCGGGGCTGCTCGTCGGCTCCGGCCCCGCCGTCGGCTCCGGCCCCGTCGTCCGCTCCGGATCCGTCCTCAGCAGCGGTCGCCGTCGCGGTGCGGACGTCCTCGTCGGTGGCGAGCCCGGGCAGCGCGACGAGCTGCACGCGGGGCGCGACGTTGTCGGCCGCGAGCAGGGCAGCGAGCTCGTCCCGCGACCGCTCGGCCGCCAGGGCGTCACGGAGTGCGGCGACCACCCACGACGGGTGCGACCAGCGGGTGGCCAGCAGCGCGTCGCCGCTCCGACCCTCGGTCACCAGGGCGTCCCACTCGTCGTCGGTCCTCGCGGCGACCTTGCGCAGGACCGCGTTGACGAAGCCGGTGGCCCGGCGGGCGCCGACCTCGCGTGCGAGCTCCACGGTCGCCGAGACCGCCGCGTGCGTGGGTGTGCGCATGCCGAGCAGCTGGTGCACGCCGAGGCGCATCACGTCGAGCACGTCGGACTCGATGTTGTCGACCCGGCGACCGGATGCGACCCCGACGATCGCGTCGTAGCGGCCGAGCATGCGGATCGACCCGTAGGTGAGCTCGGTGGCGAAGGCGGCGTCGCGGGCGGACAGACCGGCGCGACGGATGCGCGTGGGCAGGAGCAGGTTGGCGTAGGCGTCGTCGACCTGCACCGCGCGGAGCACGTCGAACGCGACCCGCCTGGCGCTGGTCGGACGGGGGCGACGGTCGCCGCGCGACAGCCGGGAGGACTGCTGCGCCGCGCTCACGAGAGCACCACGCCCTCGAGCGAGCCGAGGCCGCGTGCCCACGCGGCGCCGTCCATCGCCTTCTTGCCGGCGGGCTGGACCTCGGTGAGCACGAGCGGGACGTCGGCCGTGCCGACGAGGAGTCGTCCGTCGACCAGTGCGAGCGCACCGGGCGCGAGGTGCGGGGCGGAGGAGGCCGCGCCTCCCGGCAGGAGCGCGCTGCGGAGCAGCTTCACCCGCGTCTCGCCGAGGTGGGCGAACGCGCCGGGCTCGGGCGTCACACCGCGGACGCGGGCACGGACGGCCACGGCCGGCTCCGTGAAGGCGACGTGCGCGTCGTCGGCGGTCGGCTTCGGGGCGAGGGTCACCGTCCCGGACTGCTCGGTGGCGACCGCGCTGCCGTCGGCCAGGGCGTCGACGACCCGCAGGACGGTGTCCGCTCCGGTCTCGGCCATCGCGGCGAGGACCTCACCGCTGGTGGCGTCCGGGTCGATCGTGAACGGGTCGGCGGCGTACACGGGACCGGCGTCGAGCGCCTCGACGAGCTGGAAGACGGTCGCGGCGGTCCGGGTGTCGCCCGCCATCACGGCACGCTGGACGGGTGCGGCGCCGCGGTACGCCGGCAGCTCGGAGAAGTGCAGGTTGACCCAACCGAGACGTGGAGCGTCCAGGGCGGGACGACGGAGGAGCGCACCGTACGCGACGATGACGCCGAGGTCGGCCTGCAGTTCGACCAGCTGCGCGGTGACGGCGTCGTCCACCCGGGTGGCCTCGATGACGGGCAGTCCGAGCTCCTCGGCGACCTGCGCCACCGGGGTCGGCGTGAGGACACGCTTCCGACCCTGGGGTGTCGGGGGTCGGGTGAGGACGGCCGCGATCTCGTGGTCGGAGGCGGCGAGACGTCGGAGGGTGGGGACGGCCGCAGCGGGGCTGCCGGCGACGACGAGACGCATGGGGTCCATCGTCCCACGGCCGACGGTGTCCGACGCGCGCGGGACGCTGCCGGCCGGGAACGGACTGCGAGCGGGCTGGGTAACGTCCGGACCATGAGTGACGTCACCACCTCCACCAACCGCTACGCCGGCTCGTCGATCCAGAAGGTCGCGCTCGTCGTCGGCATCGTGTTCCTGCTCGTCGGGATCGCCGGGTTCGTGCCGGGGCTGACCTCCGGCGACCTCGGCGGTGCCGGGCACCACTCGATGGCGATGCTGCTCGGGATCTTCCAGGTGTCGGTCCTGCACAACATCGTGCACCTGCTGTTCGGCGTCGTCGGCCTCCTCGCGGCGAACCGGGCGACGGGGTCGCGGATGTACCTCGTGATCGGCGGCGTCGTCTACTTCGTGCTGTGGGTCTACGGCCTGTTCACGGCGGGCACGATGTCCGGCGCGAACTTCGTCCCGCTCAACTGGGCGGACAACTGGCTGCACCTGGTGCTCGCGATCGGCATGGTCGCGCTCGGCGTCGTCTTCCCGCGGGAGCGCCGCCGTCCGGTCGGCGCCTGACCCGGGGCCGAACCCGCTGGACGCAACGTCGGCGGCTCCTCGCAGCGGTACTCCCCTGCGAGCGGCCGCCGTCGTTGCGTTCCGCGGGAGGTCGTCAGGCGTCGACGGCGGCGCGGGCCCCGACGAAGGCGTCCACGCAGCGGCGCACCTGCTCCTCGGTGTGCGCCGCGGAGAGCTGCACCCGGATCCGGGCTCTCCCCTGCGGCACCACCGGGTAGCTGAACGCCGTCACGTAGACGCCCCGCGCCTGCATCTCGTCCGCGATCCGCGCGGTACGGCCGGCCTCGTGGAACATCACGGGCACGATCGGGTGCTCCCCCGGCAGCAGCTCGAAGCCCGCGTCCGACATGAGCGTCCGGAACGTCCTGGCGTTGGCTGCGAGCCGGGCGCGGGCGTCGTCCGACCGTTCGACGAGGTCGAGCGCCGCGACGGTCCCCGCCGCGATCACCGGCGCGAGCGAGTTCGAGAACAGGTACGGGCGTGAGCGCTGCCGCAGCAGGTCGACGACCTCCCGGCGCGAGGCCACGTACCCGCCGGACGCCCCGCCGAGCGCCTTGCCGAACGTGCCGGTGTAGACGTCGACGCGGTCCGCGACGCCGCACAGCTCGGGGGTGCCCCGCCCGTGCTCGCCGACGAACCCGACGGCGTGCGAGTCGTCGACGATGACGAGTGCGTCGTACCGCTCGGCGAGGTCGCAGATCTCGGCGAGCGGCGCGATCGAGCCGTCCATGGAGAAGACGCCGTCGGTGACCACCGCGCGGAACCGGGCGGACGAGGCGGCGGCGAGCTGCGCCTCCAGGTCGGCCGTGTCGCGGTTGCGGTACCGGAACCGCTGCGCCTTCGAGAGCCGGATGCCGTCGATGATCGACGCGTGGTTGAGCTCGTCGGAGATGATCGCGTCCTCCGGGCCGAGCAGCACCTCGAACAGCCCACCGTTCGCGTCGAAGCACGACGAGTACAGGATCGCGGCCTCGGTGCCGAGGAAGCCGGCGACCCGACGCTCGAGGTCGAGGTGCAGGTCCTGCGTGCCACAGATGAACCGCACGCTCGCCACCCCGTAGCCCCAGCGGTCGAGGGCGTCCTTCGCCGCGTCGACGAGGTCGGTCGAGTCCGCGAGCCCGAGGTAGTTGTTCGCACAGAAGTTGAGCAGGTCGGTGCCGTCCGCCGCGATCGCCGCACGCTGCGGACCGGCGATGCCGCGCTCGCGCTTCGTCAGCCCCGCGGCCTCGATCCCGGCGAGCTCCGTCGCCAGGTGGTCCTTGATCGCGCCGTACATCAGGTCTCCGTCCAGTCGATGACGACCTTGCCGCCGTCCGCGCTCGCCGCCGCGGCGAACGCTGTCTCCCAGTCGCGCGCCGGGTGGCACGCCGACACGATCGAGCCGATGCGCTCGCGCAGGACCGCACTCGTGGCGAGCATCGAGCTCATCGCCTGCCACGTCTCGTACATCTCACGGCCGTAGATGCCCTTCACCGTGAGCATGTGCGTGACGACCTCGGCCCAGTCCACCGCGATCGGGCCGCTCGGCAGCCCGAGCATCGCGATCCGCCCCCCGTGGTTCATGTTCTCGACCATCGCGGGCAGTGCGGTCGGGGCGCCGGACATCTCGAAGCCGACGTCGAAGCCCTCGCGCATGCCGAGCCGCTCCTGAGCCGCACGGACCGTGGCCGCCCCGTCGTGACGCACGTCCACCCCGAGGTCGGCGCCCATGCCCTCCGCGAGGCGCAGCCGCTCCGTGCTGACGTCCGTCCCGACGACGAACCGCGCACCGGCGTGTCGGGCCACCGCGATCGCCATGAGGCCGATCGGTCCGCACCCGGTGACCAGCACGTCCTCGCCGACCAGGGGGAACGCGAGCGCGGTGTGCACCGCGTTGCCGAGCGGGTCGAAGAGTGCGCCCACCTCGGGTTCGACGGGACCGTGGTGGACCCACACGTTCGTGCCCGGCAGCGTCAGGTACTCCGCGAACGCGCCGTCGCGCTGCACGCCGAGGCCCTTCGTGCGGATGCACATCTGCCGACGCCCGGCGCGACAGTTCCGGCAGGTGCCGCAGACGACGTGCCCCTCGCCGGACACGAGGTCGCCGACGGCGACGTCGCGCACGGCGGCGCCGACCTCGACGACCTCGCCGGAGAACTCGTGGCCGGGCACGAGCGGCGCGGTCACGGCCGATGCGGCCCAGTCGTCCCACCGCTCGATGTGCAGGTCGGTCCCGCAGATCCCGGTCCGCAGCACGCGGACGAGGACCTCGTCCTCGGTCGGGACCGGCACCGGCCGGTCGGTCATGATCAGTCCCGGACCGGCGTCCGGCTTCCAGAGCGCCCGCATCGGCGTCACCTCGTCACTCCGTCGTGCGTGTGGTGTGGTCGTCGGCGGCTCGTGGCCACCACCGACCAGCCTGGCACACCGTCCGGACGGACGGGAGGCTCGGTGCGCGCCCGGCGCGTCGTGGCACCTCGTCCGCGTGAGCGCGTCCGCGGCGGGTCAGACCTCGGTGAACGGCTCGGCGTCGTCGAGTCGCACGCGCAGGGTCGGCGCCGCGCGACGTCGGTTGCCGCCCGGGAGCACCCGGCGCGTCGACGAACGGCGGATGACCTCGGCCTTGAGCGTCGCCGCGACCTCGGCCCCGTGCGCGTAGGCGAAGCGCACGATCGCACGGACCGTCCCGGGCACCGGGTCGTCGGGTACCGGGACCGGCCCGAGCACCGCCCCGACCACCGCGTCACCGAGGGCCTCGACCGCCTCGGTCACCGCCTCGTCCGTACCGGTGAGCGTCGCCACCCGGACGGCCGGCGGGAAGTGCAGGGCCCGTCGGTCGACGAGCTCGTCGTGCGCCGGCCCGTCGAGCCGCCAGAGGGCCATCGCCGTGGCGAGCTTGCCGCCGATGCCGACGAGGTACACCTCGGCGCCGGGTGCGCCCTTGGCAGCGGCGTTCGTCCAGAAGCGGAGCACGTCCTCCTGCACCCGGAGGCCCTCGCGGGCCAGGAGCCGTTCGCCGTCGAGCAGCAGTACGCACGCGTACCCGCCCGGCGCGCTCGGCTCCGCGCCGCGTGTGGCGACGACGACCGCGGGGCGGGCGGGGACCTCGTCGAGCGGTCGGGAACCGTCCGCCACCACGATCCGGGTGCCGGGGAACGCCCGGCCGAGCTCGTCGGCGGTCCGCTGGGCCCCCTGCCCGACGGGCTTGAGCCGCCCGCCGCCGCACGTCGGGCACCGGAACCCCACGGCGAGGGCACCGCAGAACCGGCACTGCGGGGTCGCGTTCCGGTGCGGGCTCCCCAGGGGGCCGCCGCACACCCGGCAGTGCGCGCGTTCCCCGCAGTCGGCGCAGACCAGCCCGGTGCCGAAGCCCGGGTTGGCGACCTGCACGAGGACGGGCCCGTGCTGGCTGGCCTCCCGCGCGGCGCGCCACGCCGTGCTGGGGATGCGGGCCTGGGCCGCGAAGCCCTCGGCCCCCGCCTGCTGCGCGGTCGGGATCACCTTCGGCGTCGCTACCCGGTACGGCGCGAGCTCCTGGAGCCAGTGCAGCTCGACGAGCCGCTGGACGTCGGTCGACCTGGCGTGCGCGACGAAGAGGAGTGCGGCGCCGGACTGCGCGGTCCGCACGAGGGCGACGTCGCGCGTGTGCACGTACGGGGCCCGGGGCTCGACGAAGGACGCGTCGCCGTCGTCCCACATCGCCACGAGCCCGAGCTCGGACGCCGGTGCGAACGCCGCGGTCCGGTTGCCGATCGCCACGACGGCGTGCGTCCGCGCCTCCAGCAGCGCCTTCGCACGCTGCCCGTTCGTCTGCTTGGCGTCGAACCGGACGACGCGCTCCGGCGGGAGCACCGCGAGGAGCGCGCGTTCGAGGTCCGTGACGTCGCGGAAGTCCGGGACCGCGAGCACGGCCGACTGCTCTCGGGCGACGACGTGTGACGCCGCCTGTGCGAGCGTCGCGGCCCAGCCGGGCACCCACACGGGGTCATCGGCGGTCCCGAGGTCGACGGGGTGGGGCACGGCGTCGACCGCAGCCCGTCCGTGGTCGGCGAGCAGGGCCTCCAGGACGCCCTCGGCGTAGCCCGTCACCGGGGTCGGCTCGACTGTCGGCGGTGACCACGAGGTGTCGCGGGCGAGCCAGGCCTTCTCGGCACGGACCTGACGGGTCGGCACGGCGAGCCGGAGCACGTCGGAGGCGACACCGGCGGCGCGGTCGGCGACGGCACGCGCGAGCGTCCAGATCTCCGGGGCCAGCACGGGCACCGGTGACACGACCTGTTCGACGGGACTGAGCTCCCCCGGCCAGTCTCCCTCGGAGACGACCTCGACGACGTACGCGTCGGACATCCGGGCGCCGGTGCGCAGCGGCACCTTGACCCGGACCCCCGGCACGCAGTCGTCCTCGAGCTCGGCCGGCACCCGGTAGTCGAACAGACGGTCCAACTGCGGGAGCGGCGAGTCGAGGACGACGCGCGCGACGGTGGTCACACGGCGCCTAGACGGCGGCGGTGACGAGTCCTGCTGCCGCGCGGAGCTCCTCGACGCGGTCGAGCTGCTCCCAGGTGAAGCCCGGCAGCTCGCGGCCGAAGTGGCCGTACGCCGCAGTCTGGGCGTACCGGGGCTTGAGCAGGTCGAGGTCGCGGATGATCGCGGCGGGACGCAGGTCGAACACCTCGGTGATGGCGGCCTCGATCGTGGCGTCGTCGACGTGTCCGGTGCCGAACGACTCGACGTACAGACCGACGGGCTTCGCGCGGCCGATCGCGTAGGCGACCTGGACCTCGAGCCGGTCCGCGAGCCCCGCGGCGACGACGTTCTTCGCGACCCAGCGGAGCGCGTAGGCGGCCGAGCGGTCGACCTTCGACGGGTCCTTGCCGCTGAACGCGCCGCCACCGTGGCGGGAGGCCCCGCCGTACGTGTCGACGATGACCTTGCGTCCGGTGAGTCCGGCGTCACCCTGCGGGCCGCCGATCTCGAAGCGACCGGTCGGGTTCACGATCACGTCGACGTGCGACGAGTCGAGGTCGACCAGGTCGAGCACCGGACGGATGACGTGCTCCGTGATCTGCGCGGTGAGCTCGTCGAGCGTGACCGCGGGCGAGTGCTGCGTGGAGAGGACCACCGTCTCGACGGTCTTCGGCACGACGCCGTCGTAGCCGACGGTGACCTGGGTCTTGCCGTCCGGGCGGAGGAAGTCGAGCTGCCCGCTCTTGCGGACCTCGGCCAGCCGCTCCGCCAGGCGGTGCGCGAGCCAGATCGCGACGGGCATGTACTCGGGCGTCTCGTTCGTCGCGAAGCCGAACATGATGCCCTGGTCGCCGGCGCCCTGGCGGTCGAGCTCGTCGATGCCCGCACCGGACCGGCTGTCGAGCGACTCGTCGACGCCCTGGGCGATGTCCGGCGACTGCGCACCGATCGACACCTCGACACCGCAGGTGCGGCCGTCGAAGGAGACCTCGGACGAGTTGTACCCGATGCCCGTGATGACGTCGCGGACCAGCTTCGGGATCTCGACGTAGCCGGACGTGGTGACCTCGCCCGCGACGTGCACGAGCCCGGTGGTGACCATCGTCTCCACGGCGACGCGCGCGTGCGGGTCGACCGCGAGCAGCGCGTCGAGGATGGTGTCCGAGATCTGGTCGCAGATCTTGTCGGGGTGCCCCTCCGTCACCGACTCGGACGTGAAGAGGCGCAGGTTGGTGCCGCTCACCGGGGTCAGTCGGTGGGCTGCTGCTGCTTGGTGACGGTCAGCTTGTCCTCGTTGATCTCGTGCAGAGCAACGGACAGCGGCTTGTCGTCGATCGTCGAGTCGACGAGCGGACCGACGTTGTCGAACAGCGACCCCTCGTGCAGGTCGGCGTAGTAGTCGTTGATCTGACGGGCGCGCTTCGAGGCGAAGATGACGAGCGCGTACTTCGACTCCACCTTGGCGAGCAGGTCGTCGATGGGCGGGTCGATGATGCCCTGGGGGTTGGCCATGGTGTCTCCTGTCGGCTGCGGGTGCGTGGGGCGCAGGTCCGACCGGATCGGACCGCCCGACCGCGGTCGGGCTGCGCGGGCGCGACGCCGAGGAGGCGCGCGCGGGTGCGCCGTGTCAGGGCGCAGAGAACAAGTCTACGACCTCGCGTGCCGCGGTGCCGACATCCGAGTTCACGATGCGCACGTCGAACTCGTCCTGCGCGGCCAGTTCGACCTTCGCGGTCTCGAGTCGGCGTGCCTGTTCCTCGGCGGACTCGGTCCCGCGACCGATGAGCCGCCGGACGAGTTCCTCCCACGTCGGCGGCAGCAGGAACACGAGCACGGCCTCGGGCATGGCGTCGCGGACCTGCCGAGCACCCTGCAGGTCGATCTCGAGCAGCACCTTGTCGCCGGCGTCGAGCGCGCGGTCGATCGGCGGCCGTGGCGTGCCGTACCGGTAGGAGTTGTGCACCACGGCCCACTCGAGCAGCTCGCGGTCCCGGATCATCCGGTCGAACTCGGCGTCGTCCACGAAGTAGTAGTGCACGCCGTCGACCTCGCCCGGGCGGGGCTTCCGGGTCGTCGCCGACACGCTGAGGTCCACGTCGGGGAAGTGCTCGCGGATGTGCGCGCTCACGGTGCCCTTGCCGACGGCGGTCGGTCCGGCCAGCACGACGAGCTTCGACGCACCGCGCTTCCGGCCGCGGGCGGCGAGCCAGTCGGCCAGGGCGGAGCGCTGCCGGGTGCCGAGCCCGCCGAGCCGCTTCGACGGGGCGATGCGGAGCTCCCCCATCACGGCCTCGGCACGCGCCGGGCCGATCCCGGACATGCTCGTGAGCAGGTCGCGCACGCGCAGCGACTTCTCGGCGGGCAGGTCCGCGTCGGACCACGCGGCGCGAGCGACCTCGAGGGCGCTGCGCTCCCCCGACGCCACCTGCGCCTTGACGGCAGCACGGGCGCGCCGAGCGGCGACCGCCGCGCGGGCGGCGGCGACGCGGTCGACCTCCGGCGGGTTGCGGTGCGCGGGCAGGTCGCTGCGGTCCGGGGTCCCGGAGCCGGGCGTCTGGTCCGTGGGCGTCTGGTCCGTCACGCGGCGGCCCCGAGTGCGGCGTGGATGCGGTCCACGCGGTCCTGCACCAGCGCGGCGACCCCGTCCGGGCCGTCGGTCAGCAACCCGCGCGACTCGTTCACCAGGACCTGCTCGGCCCGCGCACCGTACCGGGCGCGCAGGTCCTCGATCCGGGCACCCTGGGCACCGAAGCCCGGGGCGAGCACCGGCGCGTTGCCGATGGCGCCCGCGTCGATGCCGAAGTCGTCGAGGTCGAGGGTGGCGCCGAGCACGAGCCCGACGTCCCCGAGCGGCTGCTCGCCGCCGGTCCGGTTGTCGTCTGCCACAGCAAGGACGATACCGGCAGCGACGGACCGTCCGGCACGCGGCCCCTCGGCGAGCACGGCCGTCTGGAGCACGCGCGCCTCCGGGTTGCTCGTCGCCGCGAGCACGAAGACGCCCGCACCGTTCCGTCGGGCGACGTCGACCGTGCCGGCGAGGGACCCGTACCCGAGGTACGGCGAGACCGTCATCGCGTCCGCCCGGAACGGCCCGTCGCGGTCGAGCCACGCGAGCGCGTAGTCGTCGCCGGTCGAGCCGATGTCGCCCCGCTTCACGTCGGCGACGACCAGGAGGCCCGCATCGCGTGCCCGACGCAGGGTCGCGTCGAGCGCGCGGTAGCCGGGGACCCCGGCCGCCTCGAAGAAGGCGATCTGCGGCTTCACGATCGCGGCGCGGCCGGCGGCCGCGTCGACCAGGGTCGCGCCGAAGGCGGTGAGGCCCTGCTCGTCGCGGCCGAGCCCCCACGCCGCCAGGGTGGCGGCGTGGGGGTCGATGCCGACGCACAGGGGGGAACGCTCCCCCACGGCGGCGGCGAGGCGGACACCGAAGGAGGCCGGGCCTCCCGTCCGTCCGTCGCTCACCAGGTCGCGCGCTCGAGCGCGTAGTCCTGCAGGCTGCGGGCGCTGAGCGGGGTGCCGATCGTCTCGATCGCGGCGACGGCCGCACCGAGCTGCGCGATCGTCGTGAAGAGCGGCTTGTCCGCGGCGACCGTGGCCGCACGGATCTCGTAGCCGTCCGCACGACCGGCGGCGCCGGAGGGCGTGTTGATGACGATGTCGACCGCGTCGCGGGCGAGCAGGTCGACCACGCTCTCACCGCCCTCGCTGTACTTGCCGACCAGGGTGACCTCGATGCCGTTGCGGCGCAGGACCTCGGCGGTCCCCTCGGTCGCGGTGATCGTGAAGCCGAGCTGCTGCAGGCGGTGCACGGGCAGGACGACCTGGCGCTTGTCGGTGTCCGCGACGCTCACGAAGACCGTGCCGCTCGTCGGCAGGCCGCCGTACGCGGCGTCCTGCGACTTGAGGAACGCCCGCGGGAAGTCGCGGTCGATGCCCATCACCTCGCCCGTGGAGCGCATCTCGGGGCTGAGCACCGAGTCGACGACCTGGCCGTCGTGGGTGCGGAAGCGGCGGAAGGGCAGCACGGCCTCCTTGACGGCGACCGGTGCCTGCGGCGGCACCGAGGAGCCGTCCCGCTCCGGCAGCATCCCCTCGGCGACGAGCGCGTCGATCGAGGTGCCGGTCATCACGCGGGAGGCCGCCTTGGCGAGCGGGATGCCGAGTGCCTTCGACACGAACGGGACCGTGCGGCTGGCGCGCGGGTTCGCCTCGAGGACGTAGAGCACGCCCGCACCGATCGCGAACTGCACGTTCAGCAGGCCCTGCACGCCGATGCCGCGGGCGATCTTCTCGGTGGCCTCGACCACGCCGCGGATCTCCGCCTTGCCGAGTCCGACCGGCGGCAGGGTGCAGGCCGAGTCGCCGGAGTGGATGCCGGCCTCCTCGATGTGCTCCATGATGCCGCCGACGTAGAGCCGCTCGCCGTCGAAGAGCGCGTCGACGTCGATCTCCACCGCGTCGTCGAGGAACCGGTCGACCAGCAGCGGCAGGTCCGGACCGATGATCGCCTGGTCGGCCATCCGGTCGAAGTAGTCCGCCAGGGCGGCCGGGTCGTAGACGATCTCCATGCCGCGTCCGCCGAGCACGAAGGACGGGCGGACGAGGACCGGGTAGCCGATCTCCTCGGCGACCGCGGTCGCGCTCGCGAGGTCGTGGGCCGTGCCGTTCCGCGGTGCGAGCAGCCCGGCCTGCTCGAGGATCGCGGCGAACTGGCCACGCTCCTCGGCGGAGTCGATCGCGCTCGGGGTCGTGCCGAGGATCGGGATGCCGGCGGCCTCGAGGGGCTTCGCCAGGCCGAGGGCGGTCTGCCCGCCGAGCTGGACGACGACGCCGACCAGCTCACCGGAGGCCGCCTCGGCCTCGATGACCTCGAGGACGTCCTCGGTGGTGAGCGGCTCGAAGTAGAGCCGGTCCGAGGTGTCGTAGTCGGTGGAGACCGTCTCGGGGTTGCAGTTGATCATGATCGTCTCGTAGCCGGCGTCGCTCAGTGCGAACGAGGCGTGCACGCACGAGTAGTCGAACTCGACGCCCTGACCGATGCGGTTCGGGCCGGAGCCGAGGATGACGACCTTCTTCCGGTCGCTCGGGGCGACCTCGGTCTCCGCGTCGTACGACGAGTAGTGGTACGGCGTGAGGGCCGGGAACTCACCGGCGCAGGTGTCCACCGTCTTGAAGACCGGGCGGATGCCGAGCGCGTGACGGGCGTCGCGTGCCTCCTGCTCGGAGATGCCGCGCAGGGACGCGATCTGGGCGTCGCTGAAGCCGTGCTCCTTCGCCCAGCGCAGGGTGTCCGCGTCGAGCGTCTCCGCCGCACGCACCTCGTCGGCGACCTCGTTGATGAGGACGATCTGGTCGATGAACCACGGGTCGATCTTCGTGGCCTCGAACACCTCGTCCGCAGTGGCGCCGGCGACCAGGGCCTGCTGCACGGTCACGATGCGACCGTCGGTCGGCACCTGGGCCCTCGACAGCAGCGCGTCCTTGTCGAGCTCGGCCGCCGGGGTGTCCCAGTGGAAGCTCGACCCGCGCTTCTCGAGGCTCCGCAGGGACTTCTGCAGCGCCGTTGCGTAGTTGCGGCCGATGGCCATCGCCTCGCCGACGCTCTTCATGGTCGTGGTGAGCGTGGCGTCGGCCGCCGGGAACTTCTCGAACGCGAACCGCGGGGTCTTCACGACGACGTAGTCGAGCGTCGGCTCGAAGCTCGCCGGCGTCACCCGGGTGATGTCGTTCTCGATCTCGTCGAGGCGGTACCCGATCGCGAGCTTCGCGGCGATCTTCGCGATCGGGAAGCCGGTCGCCTTCGACGCGAGCGCGGACGAGCGGGAGACACGCGGGTTCATCTCGATGACGATCAGGCGCCCGTTCGACGGGTCGACCGCGAACTGGATGTTGCAGCCGCCGGTGTCGACACCGACGCGACGGATGATGTCGATGCCGATGTTCCGCATGTTCTGGTACTCGCGGTCGGTCAGCGTCAGCGCGGGGGCGACGGTGATCGAGTCGCCCGTGTGCACGCCCACCGGGTCGACGTTCTCGATCGAGCAGATGACGACCGTGTTGTCGAAGTTGTCCCGCATGAGCTCGAGCTCGTACTCCTTCCAACCGAGGATCGACTCCTCGAGGAGCACCTCGGTGGTCGGGCTCGACTGCAGGCCGTCGCCGACGAAGCGGACGAGCTCCTCCTCGTTGTACGCGAAGCCGGAGCCGAGACCGCCCATGGTGAAGGACGGCCGGACGACGAGCGGGTAGCCGAGGTCCTGCGCGAACGCCTTCGCCTCGTCCAGCGTGTGCGCGATGTGGCTGCGGGCGACGTCGGCGCCGGACTCGAGCACGAGCTCCTTGAAGAGCTGCCGGTCCTCACCGCGCTGGATCGCGTCGACCTTCGCACCGATGAGCTCGACGTCGTACTTCGCGAGGATGCCCTCGGCGTCGAGCTTGATCGCGGCGTTGAGCGCCGTCTGGCCGCCGAGCGTCGGCAGGACCGCGTCCGGACGCTCGATCTTGATGATCTCCTCGAGCGAGGCGCTCGTGATCGGCTCGATGTACGTCGCGTCGGCGAAGTCCGGGTCGGTCATGATCGTCGCCGGGTTCGGGTTGACGAGGATGACCCGGACGCCCTCGGCGCGGAGGACGCGGCACGCCTGGGTGCCGGAGTAGTCGAACTCGGCGGCCTGACCGATGACGATCGGGCCCGAGCCGATGACGAGGACGGAGTTGATGTCTGCGCGCTTCGGCATCAGTTGCTGCTTTCGTTCTGCGCGGCCGACGCGCCGGCGTCGGTCGTCGGGTCGGCTGCGGGGGTCGTGGCGGTGGCGGTCGCCGCGTCGAGCGGCTCCCCGTCGCGTCGCGCACGGACCAGGTCCGCGAACCGGTCGAACAGGTACATGGAGTCGTGCGGGCCGGCCGCCGCCTCGGGGTGGTACTGCACGCTGAACGCGGGCACGTCGAGCGCGCGGAGGCCCTCGACCACGTCGTCGTTCAGGGAGTAGTGCGAGACCTCGACCCGCCCGAACCCGGCCGGCGACTCGAGGACCTCGCCCAGGGGCGCGTCGACCGCGAAGCCGTGGTTCTGGCTCGTGATCTCGACCTTGCCGGTGGCGGTGTCGAGCACGGGCTGGTTGATGCCGCGGTGGCCGAACGGCAGCTTGTACGTGCCGAAGCCGAGCGCGCGACCGAGGAGCTGGTTGCCGAAGCAGATGCCGAAGAACGGGCGGCCGGTCCGCAGGGACTCCTGCAGCAGGGACACCTGCGCGTCGCTCGCGGCGGGGTCACCCGGGCCGTTCGAGTAGAACAGCGCGTCCGGGTCGAGCTGCTGCAGCGCCTCGGACGTGATGTCCTGCGGCACGACGTGCACCTCGAACCCGCGCTCGGCGAGGTAGCGGGTGGTCGAGGCCTTCACGCCGAGGTCGAGCACGGCGAGCCGGCCGATCTGCTCGCCGACGGCGGGGACCACGTAGGTCTCCGGGGTCGACACGATCGACGAGAAGCTCGCGCCGGTCATCGCGGCCTGCTCGCGCACGGCCCGGAGCTGCTCCTCGGCGGACAGGTCCGCGTCGGCACCGCTGAACACGCCGCCCTTCATGGCGCCGGCGTCGCGGATCCGGCGGGTGAGCGCACGCGTGTCGATCCCGGAGATGCCCACGATGCCGTCGCGCACCAGGTGGTCGTCCAGCGTCGCGTTCGCGCGGTGGTTCGACACGACGCGGCTGGGGTCGCGCACCACGTACCCGGCGACCCAGATGCGACGGGACTCGGGGTCCTCGTCGTTGACACCGGTGTTGCCGATGTGCGGCGCGGTCTGCACCACGATCTGTCCGGCGTAGGACGGGTCGGTCAGCGTCTCCTGGTAGCCGGTCATGCCGGTGGCGAAGACGACCTCTCCCAGGGATCGGCCTCGGGCGCCGTACGCCCGTCCGTCGTAGCGGGTGCCGTCCTCGAGGACCAGTACGGCCCGTTCGCGTGTCATCAGTTCGTCCCTTCGCCCGCGGTGTGCGGGTGTTCGTGCGTCGTCGTCAGTCCCTGCAGGGCGGCGAGTGCTGCTGCGCCGCCCTCCGGGAACCGGAAGTAGGTGTCGAGGTCCGTCGCTGCTGCGGCGCCGGTCGCCGTCCATCGCAGACGGACCAGTCCCCCGGGTTCGACCACCCGGTCGATGGCCGCGGTGGCCCGGTCGGCGCCGCGGACGGCGGTCGCGGCGATCCACCGGTCCTCGGCTCCGGCGTGGTGCAGGACCACGCCGGTGTCGTGCACGGTCACGCCGCCGCGGCCTCGGAACCCGAGACCGCCTGCCGTGATCCGCTCGAGCGGCTCGTCAGCGCGGGTCGTCGCGACCGTGAACCCGTCCCACGACCCGACCGCCGGTCCCAGCCCGGTCGGGACCGGGACGGGAGGCACGGCTGCCGTCTGCGCGCGGGTCCGGGTCCGCCAGGTGCGCGCCATCGCGACGAACAGCGCGGCCACCAGGAGCAGGATCGCCGCTCCGGTCAGCCAGCGCAGTGCGTCGCCGCTCACCGTGTCACCGCCCGGCTCACGCGGACGCCGCCTTCGTCGACCGCGCCGACGGGGTCGCGGCTGCGGCCGCGGCGACGGTCTCGGCGTCGACGAGCACGCCGTCGAGCAGCGTCGGGTAGCCGTGGTGGAAGGTCGCGACCACCCGGCCGGGCAGCCGCATGCCGAGGTACGGCGAGTTCTGCGACTGGCCGTGCAGGTCGTCGACCGAGAACTCCCGCACCGCCGCGGGGTCGTACAGCGTCAGCTCGGCGGGGGCACCCTCGGCGATGCGCTGACCGTGCCCCTCGACCTGGCCGATGCGCGCCGGTGCCTCGGACAGCACGCGGGCGACGTCGGCCCAGTCGAGCCGGCCGTCCTCGACCACGGCGGCGTGCACGACGCTCAGCGCCGACTCGAGCCCGACCATGCCGTTCGCCGCGGCCGGCCACTCGCAGCACTTCGCCTCGGCGGTGTGCGGTGCGTGGTCGGTCGCGACGATGTCGATCGTGCCGTCGGCCAGTGCTCCGCGCAGCGCGTCGACGTCCTCGCGGGAGCGCAACGGTGGGTTCACCTTGTACCGGGCGTCGTACCCGGGTGCGCCGTCGATCCCCGCGATGAGGTCCTCGGTCAGGATCAGGTGGTGCGGTGTGACCTCGGCGGTGACGTCGATGCCGCGGGACTTCGCCCAGCGGATCACCTCGACGCTGCCGGCGGTCGAGACGTGGCAGACGTGCAGCCGTGCGCCCACGTGGTCGGCGAGCAGGACGTCGCGGGCGATGATCGCCTCCTCGGCGACGGCCGGCCACCCGGCGAGCCCGAGCTCCGAGGACAGCCGACCCTCGTTCATCTGCGCACCGATGGTCAGCCGGGGCTCCTGCGCGTGCTGCGCGAGCACACCGCCGAAGCCCTTGACGTACTCGAGCGCCCGGCGCATGAGGAGCGGGTCCGACACGCAGGAGCCGTCGTCCGAGAACACCCGGACCCGGGCGCGCGAGGTCGCCATCGCGCCGATCTCGGACAGGTGCGTGCCCTGCAGCCCCTGGGACACCGCGCCGATCGGGCGGACCGTCACGTACCCGGCGTCGTCGCCGAGCGCCTGCACCTGCTCGACCACTCCAGCGGTGTCGGCGACCGGCGACGAGTTCGCCATCGCGTTCACCGCGGTGAAACCGCCGGCTGCCGCGGCCCGCGAGCCGGTGAGGACGGTCTCCGACTCCTCGGAGCCGGGCTCACGGAGGTGCGTGTGGAGGTCGACGAGCCCGGGGAGGGCGAGCAGACCGTCCGCGTCGACCACCGTCGCGCCGACCGTGTCGAGACCGGAGCCGACCGCGGTGATGCGTCGTCCCTCCAGGCGGATGTCGGCACGCGAGCCGTCGACCAGCTGCGCGCCGCGGATGAGGTGGGCGGTCATGCGACGGGCTCCTTCGGTTCGTGCTCGCCGGTCAGGGCGAGGTACAGGACGGCCATGCGGACGGAGACGCCGTTGGCGACCTGCTCGACGACGGTCGAGCGCGGGTCGTCGGCGGCGACGCCGGCGATCTCCAGGCCGCGGTTCATCGGGCCCGGGTGCATGATCAGCGTGCGCTCCGAGAGGGCCGCCGCCCGTGCCGCCGTCAGACCGAAGTGCCGCGTGTACTCCCGCGGGTTCGGGAAGAACGCGTCGTTCATCCGCTCCTGCTGGATGCGGAGCAGCATCACGACGTCCGGGTCCTCCCCGAGGGCGGCGTCGAGGTCGTGGTGCACGGCGGCGCCGAACGGACGGTCGACCGCGGGCAGCAGCGTGGGCGGCGCGGCGAAGGTCACCTCGGCACCGAGCGTGCGCAGCAGCCAGGCGTTGCTCCGGGCGACACGGCTGTGCAGGACGTCGCCGACGATCGCCACGCGGACGCCGTCGAGCGCCCGGCCGCGGCTGTCGGTGCCGTGGATCCGTCGGCGCATCGTGAAGGCGTCGAGCAGGGCCTGCGTCGGGTGCTCGTGCGTCCCGTCACCGGCGTTCACGACCGGGACGTCGATCCAGTCGGCCTCGGCGAGGACCCGCGGGGCTCCCGACGCCGGGTGGCGCATGACGATGCCGTCGATGCCCATCGCACCGAGGGTCTGCACGGTGTCCTTCAACGACTCGCCCTTCGAGACGCTGGAGCCCTTCGCCGCGAAGTTGATGACGTCGGCGGAGAGCCGCTTGGCGGCTGCCTCGAACGAGATGCGGGTCCGGGTCGAGTCCTCGAAGAACAGGTTCACGACGGTCTTGCCGCGGAGGGCCGGGAGCTTCCGGACCTCGCGGGTGTTGACCTCGGCCATCTCCTCGGCGACGTCGAGGATCCGGACGGCCTCGGCGCGCGACAGGTCGGCGGTGGAGAGGAGGTGCTTCACGGGGCGACCCCCTGCTCGTGCTGCGGCGGCTCGTGCCGCGTCGTCTCGTGCTGCGTCGTCTCGTGCTGCTCGATGACGACCTCGTCGGTGCCGTCCGTCTCGGTCAGGCGCAGCGTGACCCGCTCGTCGGCGGCCGTCGGCAGGTTCTTGCCGACGTGGTCCGCCCGGATGGGCAGTTCGCGGTGGCCGCGGTCGACGAGCACCGCGAGCCGCACCGCCCGGGGCCGGCCGATGCCCTGCAGGGCGTCGAGCGCTGCCCGCACGGTGCGGCCGGAGTAGAGCACGTCGTCGACCAGCACGACGACCTTGCCGTCGATGCCGCTCGTCGGGATCGTCGTGCGGTGCGGCGCACGACCGATGCCGTGGCCGAGGTCGTCCCGGTGCATCGTGACGTCGAGCGTACCGAGCCGCTGGTCGCGGTCCGCTGCCCACTCGGGTTCGATGTCGGCCAGGACGCGGTCGAGCCGCTCGGCCAGGACGGCACCCCGTGTCGGGATGCCCAGGAGCACGAGGTCCGAGGCGCCGTGGTTGGCCTCGAGGATCTCGTGCGCGATGCGTGTCAGAGCACGCGTGATGTCGGGGTGTTGCAGGACCGTTCTGGTGCCCACGCCGACCTCCTTCCCCGCCTCACCGGACGGACTTAAAGGATGCTGACGTGGACAACCCTACTCGGACTCCTGGTCCCCCGCGACAGTCCGACCGGACGGTGCGGCAGCCTCGTCGGCGCTCCGCCCGGACGGTGCACGGCCGCCCGCGACGGCGCCGAGGACGCCGTTCACGAAGCCGGCCGAGTCCTCCGTCGAGAGCGACTGCGCGAGCTCGACCGCCTCGGCGATCGCGACCGCGTCCGGGACCTCCGGGTTGTACCGGAGCTCCCAGACACCCATCCGGAGGATGCAGCGGTCGAGGACGGGCATGCGGGCGACGGACCACCCCTGCGCGTGCTCGACGATCACCTTGTCGATCGCAGCGCGGTCGTCGTCGATGCCGGTGACGATCTGCCGGGCGTAGTCCCAGCTCGAGGCGCGCTCGGGCTGGTCGAGGTGCCGGACCGTCTCGGTCGCCAGCACGTCCGCGATCGGGAGCTCACGCACCTCGGCGACGTAGAGCATGTCGAGGGCGCGCTTGCGGGCCTTCGAACGAGCACTCATGTGGTCGGCGCCTAGTTGTTGACGCGGCCGAGGAAGCTGCCGTCGCGCGTGTCGATCTTCACGGTGGTGCCGTTCTCCAGGTACAGCGGCACCTGGATGCGGTGACCGGTCGCGATGATGGTCGCGTCCTTCGTGCCACCGGAGGAACGGTCGCCCTGCAGGCCCGGCTCGGTCTCGACCTCGGTGACGATCGACGTCGGGAGCTCGATGTACAGCGGGTTGCCCTCGTTCATCGCGATGGTGACCATGGCGGACTCGAGCAGGTAGTTCTTGGCGTCGCCGACGACGGTCTCCGACACGGGGACCTGGTCGTACGTGTCGGTGTCCATGAAGACGTAGGACTCGCCGTCCTGGTACAGGTACTGGTAGTCGCGGCGGTCCACGGTCGCGGTGTCGATCTTCGCGCCGGCGTTGAACGTGCGGTCGACGACCTTGCCCGAGACGACGTTCTTGAGCTTGGTGCGGACGAAGGCGCCGCCCTTGCCCGGCTTCACGTGCTGGAACTCGACGACCGACCAGAGCTGCCCGTCGATGATGAGAACGGCGCCGTTCTTGATGTCAGTGGTACTCGCCATGGGTCTTCCGTTCGATGGTGTTGTGAAGGTCTCCCGGACGTGCGTCCGGTCCCGGCGACGGCGGGGTGTGCCCGCGCCGACGCCCCGTCGAGTGTAGCGGACGGGCACGGACCGGCCGGGGCGGGGCGCAGTGCGGGCGGCGGCGTGGCTGCCCGGCCGGCCACCCGTGGGTCACCGCCGGCGTCGAGCCCGCCACGCGTCGATCGCGGCCCACACCAGCAGCACCACGGCGGTACCGCCCAGGATCCCGCCCGCGGCGCCGGTCGAGAGCACCGCGGTCGGCCGCGCCGGCGAGGCGAGGTACACGATCGCCAGCACGCCGGCGCCCGCTCCGAGCAGGACGAGCAGGACGCGCCGGACCAGACCGGAGACCACCTCGCGGTCCCGCCGGTCCGAGAACAGCCGGATGTTCACCGCGAACCTGCCGGTCTCGAGCGCCTCGGTGATCCGGTCGACCCGCCGGGGCAGCTTGCGCGCGGCCGACACCACGCCGAAGAGCTCACGGACCGCGAGGTCCCGGACCGCTCGCGGTCGGAGCTGGTCGCGGATCTGCCGCCTGGCCAGGTCGCGGGACTCCTCGAGCAGGTCGAACGACGGCGCGAGGCTGCGCAGGGTGCCCTCGAAGATCGCCAGCGCGCGGGCCGCGGCGACGAAGTCCGGCGGCGGCTTGAGCCGGTAGCGCCCGAACACGGCGACGGCGTCGTCCACCGTCTCGACGCCGATCCGTGCACCGGGCCCGAGCTCGTCCGCGACGAACGCGGCGATGTCCCGGCGGAAGTCCGGCTCGTCCTCGACGTCGCGCACCGGGGCCATGCGCATCACCGCGTCCGCGATCCGCTCGGTGTCGTCCTGGATGTAGCCGGCGAGCAGGTCCTGCACGGTGCTCCGCAGGCCCGGGTCGAGCCGACCGACGGACCCGAAGTCGATCAGGGCCGGACGGCCGTCGGGCAGCAGCACGACGTTGCCCGGGTGCAGGTCAGCGTGGTAGATCCCGTCGAAGACGATCTGCCGGAGGAAGGCGTCGAGGACGGCCCGCATCGGGGCGTCGAGGTCCTGACCGCCCCCGGCGGCCCGGACCGCGCTGAGCGTCTCGCCCTCGAGGAACTCCATCACCATCACCCGACGCCCGGAGAGGTCGCGGTACGGCTCGGGGTAGGCGACCGCGTCCGGTCGGGCGCTCCGCGCCTGCGCCGCACGCAGTGCGGTGAGGTTCCGCATCTCCGACGTGAAGTCCACCTGCCGCACGAGGTCGTCGGCGTACTGCTGCGCGACGTCCGCGACGCCGACCTGTCGTGCCTCGGTGCTCGTCCGGGCCAGGAACCTGACGACCCGCAGCGCGATGTCGACGTCGCGCCGGACCGCGGCGTCGATCCCGGGTCGCTGGACCTTCACGGCGACGACGGTGCCGTCACGGAGGGTGGCCCGGTGCACCTGCGCGATGGACGCAGCGGCGACCGGTTCGGTGTCGAAGGACGCGAACACCTCGTCGACGGGCGCGCCCAGCTCCTCCTCGAGGAGCGCCGCGACCTCGACCGCGTCGGCGGGGCGGACGCTGCGCTGCAGGTGCGCGAGCCCCTCGGTCCACTCGTCCGGCAGCAGGTCGTCGCGCGTCGACAGGAGCTGTCCCATCTTCACGAACCCGCCGCCCGCCTCCTCGAGGGCGCGACGCAGGTGCTCGGCCTGCCGCCGCCGCAGGTCCGACGTCTCCGGGTCGCGTGAGAAGTCGAGCCGTCGGAACGGCACCAGTTCGTGGCGGCGGGCGATCGACAGGAGTTCGGCGAAGCGTCTGGCACGGGTACGCAGGCTGCCGGCGGCGACGTCCTGCTGGCCGAGGTCGCTCAGGCGGGGCGGGGTGGGCACCGCCCCAGTCTGCTCCCCGGGCCTGCGGGCCTGCCCCGTCCCTGCACAGCCGGGAGGCACGGTTCACCGCCCACAGGTCGGCTGACCGGACGCGTCAGGTCAGGTCCACTGCACGACCCTCGTGGCATGGACACTGCACTCACCACCGCCGCGATCGCTGCGACGGCGTCGATCGCCGCAGCCGTCGTCAGCTGGTTCGGCGCGTTCCAGGCGCGACGGTCCGCGGACCGCGACCATGCCTGGACACGGTTCGTCTGGGCGCTCGCTCGTCGACGGGACAGCCCGGAGTACGACATCTCGAAACGTGTGCTCGTGGCACTCGAAGACGTAGCGTGGTGGTCCGAACCGGACCGGCGGCTCGCCACCCAGGCGCTGCGTCGCATCATCGCCGCCGAAGCCCAGCCCGACCCCACCACGACGACCATCGACGGAAGGACCGGATCAGATGCCGCTCCGGAGACCACTCCCTGACGCACCGGATCTCGACCTCGACGGGCGCGAGCAGTACTACGCGTGGGTGAACGGAGCCACCGTCGACGAGTTCCGCGAATGGAAGCGGACCGACGTCCTCACCGTGTCGCTCCGCGTCAAGTGGTGGTGGCGTCGCACACGCCGCAAGCTCCGCTGACCGGACCGGTCGCCGGTGGGCTAGACGCCGACCTCCTGGTACGCGGTGAACAGCAGGTGGTCCTCCGGACCCTCGAGGGTGGCGGGCTTGCCGACCCCGTCGAGGATGATGAAGCGCAGCATGCCCGCTCGTGCCTTCTTGTCGCGCCGCATCGTCGCGAGCAGGCCCTCCCAGCGACCGAGGCCGTAGGTCGTCGGCAGCTCCAGCGACTCGAGGATCGAGCGGTGCCGGTCGACGGTGGCGTCGTCCAGGTGGCCCGTCAACCGGGCGAGCTCCGCGGCGAACACCATGCCGACGGACACCGCCGCGCCGTGTCGCCACTGGTAGCGCTCGGCGTGCTCGATCGCGTGCCCGAGGGTGTGCCCGTAGTTGAGGATCTCCCGACGCCCCTGCTCGGTGAAGTCCTCCGACACCACCTCGGCCTTCAGCGCGATCGCGAGCTCGACCACGCGGCGGAACTCGGGCGTCGTCGGGTCGGTGACGCGGGCGACGTCGGCCTCGATGACGTCCAGGATCTCGGGGACGGCGATGAAGCCGGCCTTCACGATCTCGGCGAACCCGGTGAGCACGTCGTTCCTCGGCAGCGTCCGGACGAGGTCGAGGTCGGCGACCACCGCGCGCGGGTGGTGGAACGCCCCGACCAGGTTCTTGCCCTCGTTGGTGTTGATGCCGGTCTTGCCGCCGACGCTCGCGTCGACCAGCCCGAGCACGCTCGTCGGCATCGCCAGGAACGGCACCCCGCGGAGCCACGTCGCCGCGACGAACCCGGCGAGGTCGGTGACGGCTCCCCCGCCGAGCCCGATGACGGCGTCGGTCCGGGTGAAGTCCGCCTGCCCCATGACCTGCCAGCAGAACGCGGCGACCTCGACGCGCTTGGCGGCCTCGGCGTCCGGGACCTCGGCGATCAGTGCGTCGAGACCGGCCTCGACGAGGACGGCACGCAGCTCGTTCGCCCGCGCTCCCAGGGTCGGTGCGTGCACGATGAGCACCTTCGCAACGCGGGGTCCGAGCAGCGACGGGACCGAGCCGGACAGGTCGTTGCCGACCACGACGAGGGACCCGCCCTCGCCGCCGACCCGGATCTCGGTGGTGCCCTCGGGCAGGTTCGACGCGGTCACGGTGTCCCTCCGGTGGTGTGCTCCTGGTCGGAGCCGATGTGCTCCTCAGCGGAGTCGGTGCGCTCCTCGGCGGAGCCGGTGCGCTCCTCGCCGGAGCCGGTCTGCTGCTCGGTCACCCACGCGACGACGTCCCGGACGACGTGCGACATCGGGCGGCGCGACGTGTCGAACGTCGCGTGTGCGAGCTCGGCGTAGGTCGCCGCCCGCTCGTCGGCGATGGTCTGCCACGCGTCGATCCCGCCCTGCGCGAGGAGCGGCCGGTCGGTCCCCGCGATCCGGGCTGCGACGGCCTCGGGTGACACGGTGAGCAGCACGACCCGGGCGCCACGCAACGCAGCACGGGTGTCCGGGTGCGTCACGGCTCCCCCACCGACGGAGACCACACCGCCGGTCGCGACGGCTGCGCGCACGGCCTCGGCCTCGAGCGCGCGGAACGCCGGCTCACCGCGGTCGGCGAAGATCCCCGGGATCGGGCCGTGCTCCCGCGCGATCACGCGATCGGTGTCCGTGAACGGCACGCCCAGGGCCTTGGCGACGCGCTTGCCGACGCTCGACTTGCCGGCCCCCATCGGCCCGATCACGACGACCGGCGCACCGGTGCCCGCGAGACCGCCGGTGGTCGACGCGTCGGCGCCGCTCACCGGACGGTCGTGGGCTCGGCCGCGCGCGACTCAGCGCCGTCCGTCCGGCGGGTGCGCAGGGTCTCCGGCAGGGCCGCCAGGTACGCGTCGAGGTTGCGCTTCGTCTCGGTCAGGCTGTCGCCGCCGAACTTCTCGAGCACGGCATCGGCGAGCACGAGCGCGACCATGGCCTCGGCGACGACGCCCGATGCCGGTACCGCGCAGACGTCGCTCCGCTGGTGGTGGGCGGCCGCGTCCTCGCCGGTGGCGACGTCGATGGTGTGCAGGGCGTGCGGCACGGTCGCGATGGGCTTCATGCCCGCGCGGACACGGAGCACCGTCCCGGTGGACATGCCGCCCTCGGTCCCGCCGGCGCGGTCGCTCGTCCGGACGATCTCGCCGTCCTCGCGGTACAGCTCGTCGTGCGCCTCGGACCCACGGCGTCCCGCGGTGGCGAACCCGTCGCCGACCTCGACGCCCTTGATCGCCTGGATGCCCATGATCGCCGCGGCGAGTCGCGCGTCGAGACGACGATCCCAGTGCACGTGGGAGCCGAGCCCAGGCGGGACGCCGTAGAACAGGACCTCGACGACCCCGCCGAGGGTGTCGCCGTCCTTCTTCGCCGCCTCGACCTCGGTGACCATCCGCGCGGAGGTCTCCGGGTCGGCACAGCGGAGCTGGTCCTCGTCCAGGCGGTCGACGTCGTCGGGCAGGGGCAGCGGCGTGCCGTCGGGCACGCGGACGGTGCCGACCTGCAGGGTGTGGGCGATCGAGCGGATGCCGAGCTCGGCCAGGAAGGACTTCGCGACCGCGCCGAGGGCGACCCGCGCCGCCGTCTCGCGAGCGGACGCGCGTTCGAGGATCGGCCGGGCCTCGTCGAACCCGTACTTCTGCATGCCGACCAGGTCGGCGTGTCCGGGACGCGGTCGGGTCAGGGGCGCGCTGCGACCACGGGACATCTCGGTCGACTCGACCGGCTCGGGACTCATGACCTCGACCCACTTGGGCCACTCGGTGTTGCCGATGCGGATGGCGATCGGGCTGCCGAGCGAGTACCCGTGGCGGACGCCGCCCGAGACGTGGAGCTCGTCCTGCTCGAACTTCATCCGCGACCCGCGCCCGTAGCCGAGCTTCCGACGCGCGAGGTCGGCGCGGATGGACTCGAACGACACCGGGACGCCCGCGGGCAGGCCCTCGAGCATCGCGATGAGTTCGGGTCCGTGGGACTCACCAGCGGTCAACCAACGAAGCATGTCGACCATCCTCCCACAGGGTCCGGTCGTGCGACGCGACCGGACCGCCGCGGGCCTACTGGTACTCGGGGTGTGCGCGGAGCCAGGCCTGGAACTGCTTCACGGCCACCTGGTGCTCCGCGTACGTGTCCGAGAAGACGGTCTCACCCGTGTCGAGGTCGACCGTCACGAAGTAGAGCCACTTCCCGTCGGCCATGTTCGTGACGGCCTTGATGGCCAGGTCGCCGGGGTTCGAGATCGGTGCCGGGGGCAGACCCTTGTGCACGTAGGTGTTGTACGCGTTGCCCGCGTCCGCTCGCTCCTCGTCGGTCGTGGTCACCTTGTGCGTGTTGCCCGTCCCGTAGGCGACGGTCGCGTCCGACTGCAGCGCCATGTCGATGTCGAGCCGGTTCTGGAACACCCGCGCGACCTTCGGGTAGTCGGCAGCCAGGCCGGCCTCCTTCTGCACGAGCGAGGCGAAGACGACGACCCGCTCCTGGTCGCCCTCGGCCACGCCGGCTGCGGCCAGGTGCTCCTTCATCGTGTCGACCATCGACTGGAAGTACTGCTTCGCGGTCCACCCGGGGTTGATCGGGTACGTTGCCGGGAAGAGCCATCCCTCGAGCGTCGTCACGCCGGACGGGAGCCCGTACGCCTGCACGTCCTTCGCCGCTGCACTGACCTCGGCCTCGGTCAGCCCCGCCTTCGAGACCATCCCCGCCTCGATGTCCTGCAGCGCGGTCCCCTCGGGGATCACGATCGAGGCCTGGACGCGGTTGTCGGAGTCCTTGAGCGCGTCGAGTGCGGCCTTCGAGCTCATCTCCTTCTTGAGCTCGTACGAGCCCGGCTGGAACGAGACGTCCGGTGAGGTCAACAGCAGCTTGTAGAACACCTTCGAGCTCTTCACGACACCGCTGCGTTGCAGGGTCTTCGCGACGTCCTCGCCGATGTCGCCCTGCTTGATGGTCACGGTGACCTTGCTCGTCCCGTCGCCGGTGTAGTCGTCGGGCTCGCTGGACCCGCCGATCGCACTGAGCACCTGCTGCACCTTGGGTGCGGCGAAGGCGTACGCGCCGACGCCGCCGCCCAGGACGAGGGCGACGATCACGATGCCCGCCACGAGAGGGCCACGTCGCCGCTTCGGCCGCGGTTCGCGTGGCGGCCGGGAGGCTCCCCCGCCTCCGGCACCACGCCCACGTCCGCCTCCGGTACCGCCGGTTCCCCGGTCGGCTCCGGCAGGCCCGCCCGCGGCGGCAGCGGAACCGTCGACGACGCCCGCGTCACGCGTGGCCCGGCCCGGGCCGGCCTCGGCCCGCGCCGCACGCACCGCCTGCGCATCGGGCGCCCGGAGCTCCCCGGTCAGGAGTGCCCGGACGTCCGGGTGGAGCTCGTCGTCCGACCGCGCGCCCGGGGCGTCCGCCGGCGATGCCGGTCGCGTCGCCGCCGTCGAGGGCTGCGACGCCGGGTCCTGGTCCGCCGGACGACGACCGTCGGTGTCCTCCGCCGGCGCACGCCGCGCCCGCTCGGACTCGGCTGCCTCGGCAGCACGCGCCTCACGACGGGACATCGGCCGGTCGGGCTCGGCGTCGGGGTCGGTGGGGCGACGTCGCCGCCCTGCGTCGTCACCGGGCGCGATGATCGCGTCCCAGTCCAGGTCGTCTGCCAAGGGATCCTCGGTCTCTCGGGTCGGGGGCTCCACCTGGGCCCCGTCGGTCCGGGAACGACGGTCTCCCGACCCGTCCCGGGGCCGGTCGGTCAGGGGAGCGTTGCGCCGGGAGCGGCGCTGGACGCACGCTCGTGGTCGAGCGCGTGTTGCAGGATGATAACAGCGGCCGCTTGGTCGATCACGGCGCGGGACTTCTTGGTGTTCTTCCCGGCCTGGTGCAGACCGCGCTGCGCCGTCACCGTCGAGAGCCGTTCGTCGACCAGCCGTACGGTCCGGTGCTCGGCCAGCCGCTCCGCGAAGCCCCTGGCATCGGCGGTCGACGGGGTGTCGTCACCCGACATCGAGAGCGGCAGCCCCACGACGATCTCGAGCACGTCGTACTCGTCGGCCAGTTCGACGATCCGGCGCACGTCGGTCGCCTGGGCCCGGGGCACCGTCTCGACCGGGGTGGCCAGCAGGCCGTCGCGGTCGCAGACCGCGACGCCGATGCGGGCCTTGCCGACGTCGACGCCGAGCCGGCGGCCCGGACGCACCGGCACGATCAGCCCGCCAGTCGTGCGGTCACGGCGCGCAGCGCCGCGGGCAGCGCCGCCGCATCGGTGCCACCGCCCTGGGCGAGGTCGGGCTTGCCGCCGCCACCGCCGCCGAGGACACCGGCTGCCTCCTTGGCGAGGGGACCCGCCTGCATGCCGGCCGACCGCGCCGCGTCGTTCGTCGCGACGATCACCACGGGCTTGCCGCTGATCACGGCACCGAGCACCACGACCGCGGCACCGTCCCCGAGCTGACCGCGCACGCCCGTCGCGAGGGCACGCAGGTCGTCCCCGGACTGCAGGCCGTCGACCGTCTCGGCGACCACGGTGACCGCGCCGACCGTCTCGGCCCGGCGTGCGATCGACGGCACCCGCTGCTGCAGGTTGGCGGACTCGAACTCGGCGATCCGCTTCTGGGCGGTGCGCAGGTCCTCCATCAGGCCCTGCACGCGGGTCGGCAGGTCCTCACGGGGAGCCTTCAGCGCACTCGAGAGCTGCGACACGATCGTCCGCTCGACGGCCAGGTCGCGGAAGCCCTCGAGTCCGACGAGGGCCTCGACGCGACGGTTGGTCGAGCCGACGCTCGACTCGCCGACCAGGTTGACGAGGCCGACCTGCGCGCTGGAGGCGACGTGGGTGCCACCGCAGAGCTCGCGCGACCACGGACCACCGATGTCGACCATGCGGACCTCGGCGCCGTACTTCTCGCCGAACAGCGCCTGCGCACCGAGCGCCTTGGCCTCGTCGAGCGGCAGCACGCGCGTCTGCACCGCGAGGTCCGAGCGGATCGCCGCGTTCACGACCTCCTCGATCTCCGAGCGGGTGGCACCGGAGACCGGCTGCGACCAGGAGAAGTCGAGGCGCATGTAGCCCGACTTGTTGTACGAGCCGGCCTGCAGGGCCTCCGGTCCGAGCACGTCGCGCAGCGCCGCGTTGACCAGGTGCGTCGCCGAGTGCGCCTGGGTCGCGCCGCGGCGGTACTCGCCGTCGACGACCGTCGTGGCGGCGTCACCGACGCCGACCTCGCCGGAGCGGACCTGCACGGTGTGGCTCCAGAGCCCGGCGACCGGGCGCTGCACGTCGAGCACCTCGAGGTCGAAGCCGTTGCCGACGATCGACCCCTGGTCGGCGTCCTGACCGCCGGACTCGGCGTACAGGGACGTCTCCCCGAGGATCACCTCGGCGATGTCACCGGCGACGGCGCGGTCGACGCTGACGCCGCCCACGATGATGCCGAGCACGGCGGACTCGGCCTCGAGCGCGTCGTAGCCCAGGAAGACCGTCTCGCCCTTCGCGCGGAAGGCGCTGTAGACACTGAGGTCGGCGAGGGCGGTCTTCTTGCTCTTCGCATCGGCCTTGGCGCGGGCACGCTGCTCCGACATCAGGGTCTCGAACGCCCCGCGGTCGACCCGGACGCCGGCCTCGTCCGCCATCTCCATCGTCAGGTCGATCGGGAAGCCGAACGTGTCGTGGAGGAGGAACGCGGTGTCGCCGCCGATCGAGGGGGCACCGTCCTGCTTCGCGCGCTCGACCGCGACGTCGAGGATCGTGGTGCCCTGCGCCAGCGTGCGGAGGAACGTCTCCTCCTCCGCGTAGGCGATCCGGGCGATCCGGTCGTAGTCACCGGCGACCTCCGGGTAGGCCTCGCGCATGGCGTCGCGCGACGCCGGGAAGAGCTGCGGGAAGGTCGCACCCTCGACGCCGAGCAGGCGCATGGCGCGCACCGTGCGGCGGAGCAGACGGCGGAGGATGTACCCGCGGCCCTCGTTCGACGGGGTGACGCCGTCCGCGATGAGCATGAGCGACGATCGGACGTGGTCGGCGATGACCCGCATCCGGACGTCGTCCTCGTGCACGGCGCCGTACTGACGGCCCGAGATCGCTGCGGCGCGGTCCAGCACCGGACGCACCTGGTCGATCTCGTACATGTTGTCGACGCCCTGCTTGATGAAGGCGACGCGCTCGAGCCCCATGCCCGTGTCGATGTTCTTGTTCGGCAGTTCGCCGGTGATCGTGAAGTCGTACTTCGACCGGACGTCGGCGATCTGGTACTGCATGAACACCAGGTTCCAGATCTCGACGTAGCGGTCGTCGTCGGTCGCCGGGCCGCCGTCGATGCCGTACTCCGGGCCGCGGTCGAAGAAGATCTCGGAGCACGGGCCGGCGGGTCCGGGCTGCCCGGTCGACCAGTAGTTGGTGTCCTTGCCGAGGCGCTGGATCCGGTCGTCCGGCAGCGACGAGTGCTGCTTCCAGAAGGCGATCGCCTCGTCGTCGTCCTCGTAGACCGTGACCCACAGGTCGTCGGCCGAGAACCCGAGGCCGCCGTCCGACTCCGGCGTCGTCAGGAACTGCCAGGCGTACTGGATCGCCTGCTCCTTGAAGTAGTCCCCGAAGGAGAAGTTGCCGTTCATCTGGAAGAACGTGCCGTGCCGAGGGGTCTTGCCGACCTCCTCGATGTCGTTGGTCCGGATGCACTTCTGCACGCTCGTCGCGCGCGGGTACGGTGCGGGGACCAGCCCGGTCAGGTACGGGATGAACGGGACCATGCCGGCGACCGTGAAGAGCAGCGACGGGTCGTCCGAGACGAGCGACGCGGACGGGACGACGGTGTGTCCGCGGTCGCCGAAGAACTGGAGCCAACGGCGGCGGATCTCTGCGGTCTGCATGGTGCTTCCTGATTCAGGTCGGCGGAGGGTGCGTGGGAGCTGGGGCGCGGTGACGCTCAGGCGTCGGTGCGGAGTTCGGCCTCGCGGGAGCGGTACCCGTCGGCGACGGCGTCGGTGAACGCCTTCGTCCTGGCGTTCACGTCCGCGAAGAGGCGGGCGCCGCCGGGGGTGTTCGCGATCCGGTGCGCGGCGGCGAAGCCGATGACGACGCCGACGGCGACGAAGAACAGCTGCTTCACGGTGCCTCTCCCTCTCCCTCTCGCGCACGCGAGCGGTGCGTGCCCGAACGAGTGTAGTGGCGTGGGACGGCCGGGACGCCGAACGGCGGGCCGTCCTCCTGAGAGGACGACCCGCCGTTCGGGCGTGATCCGTGGATCAGCGAGCTGCGTAGTACTCGACGACGAGCTGCACTTCACAGGTCACGGGGACCTCGGCGCGCTTCGGGCGACGGACCAGCCGGGCCTGGAGCTTCTCGATCTCGACCTCGAGGTAGCCCGGGACCTTCGGCAGGACCTCGAGGTGACCACCGGCAGCGGCGACCTGGAGGGGTTCGAGGGACTCGGAGCGCTGCTTGACGTGGATCATCTGGCCCTCCTTCACGCGGAAGGAGGGACGGTCGACGAGCTTGCCGTCGACCAGGATGTGACGGTGCACGATCAGCTGGCGCGCCTGCGCGGTGGTGCGGGCGAAGCCGGCACGCAGCACGAGGGCGTCGAGGCGCTGCTCGAGGAGCTCGACCAGGTTCTCACCGGTCAGGCCCTTCGTCTTGCGGGCCTCTTCGAAGACGATGCGGAGCTGCTTCTCGCGGATGCCGTACTGGGCGCGCAGACGCTGCTTCTCACGGAGGCGGACGGCGTAGTCGCTGTCCGCACGACGGCGGGTACGGCCGTGCTCACCGGGGCCGTAGGGGCGCTTCTCGAGGTAACGGGCCGCCTTCGGCGTCAGCGGGATGCCGAGCGCGCGCGAGAGGCGGGTCTTGCTGCGGGTGCGTGACTTGGTAGACACAGGGTCCTTTTCTCTGTCTGAACTGAATGACTCGCCGGACACGGCACGCACTCGTGCGCGCGGTCCCGGCGACGGGATCCAGAGGGATGAGCCTGTGGGATCGGACGGCTACAGTCCGAACCTCTGTCCCCGTCCCGCCGGAGCGGGACTCTGTCCTCGGCGCAGCCGCACGCGAGGACCAGGACGTAGGCCCGTCAACGATAGCAGCATCGAGAGGCCCGGAGAAGCACCGGGCGTCACTCGCCGCGGGTGATCTTCCGGAGTCGCTCGAGCCGGGGCCCGACCTCACGCTCGTACCCGTTGCCGGTCGGCGTGTAGTACTCCGTGCCCTCGAGGGCGTCGGGCAGGTACTGCTGCCGGGCGACCCCGTGCTCGGCGTCGTGCGAGTAGACGTAGCCCTTGCCGTGCCCGAGCCGCTTCGCGCCGGGGTAGTGCGCGTCGCGCAGGTGCGCCGGGACGACGCCCATCCGCCCGGCCTTGACGTCCGCCACCGCCGCGTTCACGCCGTTGTAGGACGCGTTCGACTTCGGGGCCGTCGCCAGGTAGACCACGGCCTCGGCCAGCGGGATGCGCCCCTCGGGCATCCCGATGAGCTGCACCGCCTGCGCGGCCGCGACGGCGATCGGCAGGGCCTGCGGGTCCGCCATGCCGATGTCCTCGGACGCCGAGATGATGATGCGCCGTGCGATGAACCGCGGATCCTCGCCGGCCTCGATCATCCGTGCGAGGTAGTGCAGCGCGGCGTCGACGTCGCTCCCCCGGACCGACTTGATGAAGGCGCTGATGACGTCGTAGTGCTCGTCGCCCTGTCGGTCGTACCGCAGCAGGGCACGGTCCACGGCGGCGGCCACCGTGTCGGCGTCGACCAGCGGCACCGTCTCGACGTCGTCGAGGGCGACGTCGAGGGCGACGTCGTCGCGCGGTTCGTCCTCGTCGTCGTCCGCATCGCCGGTGCGCGCCGCGATCGCGGAGGACGCGGCGGCCTCGAGCGCGGTGAGGGCCCGACGCGCGTCGCCGGAGGACAGCCGGACGATCGCCGAACGAGCGTCGTCCCCGAGGACGACCGAGCCGCCCAGGCCCCTCGGGTCCTCGACCGCCCGGTCCACGAGCATGCCGAGGTCCTCGTCCGTGAGCGGCTTGAGGGTGAGCAACAGGGAACGGGAGAGCAGCGGGGAGATCACGGAGAACGAGGGGTTCTCGGTCGTCGCGGCGATGAGGATGACCCACCCGTTCTCGACACCGGGCAGCAGCGCGTCCTGCTGGGCCTTGCTGAAGCGGTGGATCTCGTCGAGGAACAGCACGGTGGTCGAGCCGTACAGGTCGCGGTGCGTGAGGGCCTTCTCCATGACCTCGCGCACGTCCTTCACGCCGGCCGTCACGGCCGAGAGCTCCACGAACTCGCGACCGGACTGCCGCGCGATCGCCTGTGCCAGGGTCGTCTTGCCGGTGCCGGGCGGACCCCAGAGGATCACCGACACCCCGCCGGGGTTCTCACGCGTCCCGGTGGCGAGCTGCACCAGCGGACTGCCCCGCCCGAGCAGGTGCTGCTGCCCCGCGACCTCGTCCAGGCTCGTCGGACGCATCCGCACCGCCAGCGGGACGGACCCCTGAGCCAACCCGGCGCGACCACCCGTCGTGGGCGCGCGCATGCCCGATCGATCCGCTGCCATGCTCCGATGGTAGGCCGGACCGCCGACGTGCTGCGTGCCTCCAGGCCGGGCGTCCCCCGCGGTCCGCTACGCTCGTCGGCACAGTCGACGAGAGGTCCGATCAGCACCGTGGCACCGAAGAACCAGGCGCGCGACAACCGCGAGGCGCGTGAGCGGCTCCGTCTGTACCAGGCCCGACAGGGCCTGCACGACCGGCAGCGACGCCGGAGGGTGCGGGACAACGTCGTCGGCGCGGGTGTGCTCGTGCTCGTGGCGGCGCTCGCCACCGGGTCGCAGCTCGCCTTCGCGGGATCGCGGGCCGGCGATGCACCGGACGCGAGCGCGAGTGCCACGTCCACCCCGACCCCGTCGGCGAGTGCGACGGCCGGCAACACCGGGAAGGTGCCGAGCAAGGGCATCGCTGACGGGGCGACCTGGACCGGCACGCTGACGCTGAACAAGGACGTCGAGCTCGGCATCGAGCTCGACGGCGCGGCCGCTCCGCAGGCGGCGAGCGTGGAGATCGACCTCATCCGGAAGCAGTTCTACGAGGGCACCACCTGCCACCGCTTGGCCGACAGCGCCGACTTCCGGTTCCTGCAGTGCGGCTCGGCGAACGGCGACGGCACGGGTGACGCCGGGTTCCAGTACGGCCCGCTCGAGAACGTCCCGAGCGACGGCCGCTACGCCGAGGGCACGCTGGCGATCGCGCGCGGCGCGTCGCCGTACTCGCAGTCCACGCAGTTCTTCATCGTCTACGGCGACACGACGCTCGACGGCTCGACGGGCGGCTACACCGTGGTCGGCAAGGTCACGAGCGGGCTCGGCGACCTGGAGCGCGAGATCACCTCGAAGGGCATCGCGTCGGCGGGGTCCGACGGCACCGGCGAGCCGGAGGTCGCCACGACGATCACCGGCGCGACCATCCGGAAGGACGGCTGACCGGACCGGGTCGCCACGGACCCGGGTCCGCGGTCGTCCACAGCCCGCACGTCCCACTGGCCCCCGCGCCCCTCCGGTGCAATAGGCTGACGACCTGACCGTGCCGACGGGGACGTCGGTGATGCACGACCACGATCGAGGCGAGACCTGTGGGACCTGACGAAGCAACGACCTGGGGCCGGGTCGACGAGAACGGGACGGTGTACGTCCGGTACGACGACAGCGAGAAGGCTGTCGGCGAGTACCCGGACGCCACCCCGGACGAGGCCCTCGCGTACTTCGCGCGCAAGTACGCCGACCTCGAGGGGCAGGTGAAGATCGCCGAGCAGCGCGTCCAGCGTGGCGCCTCGGCGAACGACGTCGCCCGGACCGTCGAGCACCTGCGCACGCAGGTCGCCGAGGCCAGGGTCGTCGGCGACCTGAAGTCGCTCGAGAGCCGTGTCGCGAGCCTGTCGGATCAGGTGGGGTCGCTCACCAAGGAGCAGCAGGCACAGGCGCAGCAGGCGCTCACGGACGCGCTCGCGTACCGCGCGTCCCTGGTCGAGGAGGCCGAGTCGCTCGCCGCCGTCGACCCGGCCCGCGCGCAGTGGAAGCAGATCACCGCGCAGCTCGACGACGTGTTCGCCCGCTGGCAGCAGCACCAGCACGACGGTCCGCGCCTGCCGAAGAACGACGCGAACGACCTCTGGAAGCGCTTCCGTGCCGCCCGCTCGACGGTCGACCAGCACCGCCGTGCCTTCTACTCGGAGCTCGACGCGCAGCACCGCGACGCGCGGAACCGCAAGCAGGAGCTCGTGCAGCAGGCCGAGGCGCTCGCGACCCGCGGGACGGACGGCATCCCGGCCTACCGCGAGCTGCTCGACGACTGGAAGCGGGCCGGGCGCGCCGGCAAGCGCCACGACGACGCACTCTGGGCACGGTTCAAGGCAGCCGGCGACGTGCTGTTCGAGCAGCGCCACGCCGAGGCCGCCGTCGAGAACGAGGAGTTCAGCGCGAACCTCGTCGCGAAGCAGGCCCTGCTGACCGAGGCCGAGCCGCTGCTGCAGCAGACCGACCGCGTCGCCGCACGCCGGACCCTGACGGACATCCAGCGCCGGTGGGACGAGATCGGCAAGGTCCCCCGCGGCGACGTCCGCCGGATCGAGGACCGCCTGCGCGCGGTCGAGGACCACGTCCGGAGCCTCGAGGACGAGCACTGGAAGGCCTCGGACCCGGAGCGCAAGGCGCGACAGTCCGGCCTCGCCAGTCAGCTCGAGGACGCCATCGGCAAGCTCCAGGCCGAGCTCGAGGCCGCACAGGCCTCCGGTGACGCCCGCAAGATCACGGCGGCGCAAGAGGCCCTCGACGCCCGCAAGATCTGGCTCGACGCCCTCGGGAGCTGATCAGCACCGCGCAGGACGCCCCGTGACCGTTGATCGGTCGCGGGGCGTCCTGCGTGGCAGCGTGCTGCGTGCTGCGTGCTGCGTGGCCGAGTCTCGGGCTGAACGACGGTGCTCGTGCTCGGACGCGCGAGACGTGTCGCTCAGGCCGAGACTCGCCCTCGGTTGGCCGAGACTCGCCCTCGGTTGGCCGAGACTCGCCCCTGGCCGGCCGAGACTCGCGCGGGGCTGGCCGAGACTCGCGCAGGGCGGGCCCGGCCCGGCGTCAGACCGGCGCGGGCAGTCCGAGCAACAGCCGGATGTCGAGGTCGTCCTGCCGCATCTGGGCCGCGAGCTCGTCCATCGACGAGAACGCGACCATGCCGCGGACGAACGACACGAACAGCACCGAGATGGTGTCCCCGTACAGGTCGATGTCGACGTCGAGCAGGTGCGCCTCGATCTGCTTCGCCGGGACGCCCTGGAACGTCGGGTTGTTGCCGACGGACACCGCCGCCGGGTACACCGTGCCCTCGTGCAGCACGCGGGCCGCGTAGACGCCGTCGGCCGGGACGAAGCCCTCGCACGCAGGGTCGAGGTTCGCCGTCGGGTACCCCATGGCCCGACCGCGCTGGTTCCCGTGCACCACCGTGCTCCGGACCGCGTGCTCGCGCCCGAGCAGACGGGCAGCCTCGGCCACACGTCCGTCACCGAGCAGCTCGCGGATCCAGGTGGACGAGACGCGTCGCTCGTCAGCGGGGCGCACGTCGTCGCGCAGGTCGACGTCGTCGATGAGCTCGACGCGGAAGCCGTGCTGCTCCCCCAGTCGACGCAGGAGCGCGACGTCGCCGGCACCGCGGGCGCCGAACCGGAAGTCGCTGCCGACGAACACGAGCTCGGCGTGCAGGGTGCCGACGAGGATCTCGGAGACGAACGCCTCGGGGGCCTGCGACTGCAGGTCCTGGTCGAAGCGCAGCAGGAGCATGGCGTCGACCCCGATGCCCTCGAGGAGCTCGCGGCGCTGCGGGGTGCTCGTCAGCGCCGGCGGAACCCGGTCGGGGTCGATGACGCTGAGCGGGTGGCGGTCGAAGGTCACCACGGTGGACACCAGCCCGCGCTCACGGGCGGCGCGCTCGAGGTGCGCGATCACCGCCCGGTGTCCGACGTGGACGCCGTCGAACTTGCCGATGGTGACCGCACTCGGTCCGAAGCCCTGCGCCACGTCGGCGACGTCGTCGTAGTACTGCACGTCGATCCCTACTCGCCGACCGTCGCCGACGCGGCAGCGGGTCCGGCGACGGCGGTGCGGTGGTGCTTGCGGAGCCACCAGAGCCCGGCGATCGGGAGCACGAGCGGTGCGAAGAGGTAGCCGAGGCCGTAGTACGACCACACGGTGTCGTCCGGGAAGAGCTGACGGTCGAGGAGCGACAGGGTGCCGACGACCAGCACGCCGGCCATCTCGAACCCGATGGTCACGCAGGCGACGCGGTACCAGGCACGGCCGGGGGCGATGAGCGCGATCATCGCCACGATGTAGACGACGGCGGCGACGGCGCTCAGCGTGTAGGCGAACGGTGCGAAGGAGAACTTCTCGATGATCTGGACGACGCTGCGCCCGGTCGCCGCGAGGGCGAGGATGCCGTACACGGCGATGAGGACGCGGCCGATGCCGGTCGCGAGGGAGGATCTGTTCGCCACGGCGACGAGTCTACCGACGACGGGTGACGCGCGCGGACGAGCGGGCACCGGCGACGACGGCGGGCTCAGTTCAGCGCGAACCAGATCTGGTACATGCGGTAGACCATCACCGCGACGGTGAACGCCCCGGCGCCGAGCACGACCGTGCTCCACTTCGTCCGGTCGATCAGGGCCCACAGGATCGCTGCCGGCGGTACGAGCAGCACCGACACGGCGTACACCCCGAACTCGAGCGCGTTGCCCTGCGGCGGACTGCCGACGGCGGGGAGGACGAGCGAGACCACGCCCTGCGCCAGGAGCAGCAGCTCGATGAGGGCGAGGGACCCGACGGTGTAGTCGTTGGGCTTCCAGCCGAGGAACCCGACGACCACGGCGAACAGCCCGGCGACCACGGCCACCGCCAGCTGCACCCACATGAACCACTCGATCACGCGCGCGCTCCGTCCGTCGTCGTCCCGACGGCCGCCGGGGCCGGGAAGTTGGTGATGACCCGCAACCGACCGCGCCGCACCGAGACGAGGCCGACCAGCCGGTCGTCGTCCTGCGCGACCGCAGCGACCGGTCCGTCGTGGTCGGGGTGCTCGACCGCGACCCGCTTGCCGTCCGTGAGGTCCTTCGCCGCGGCTGCGTCGAGCGTGACGACGTCGAACAGTCGACGCGCGACGTCCGCCGGGCGTGCCAGGGCCGCCGCGACGTCGACCGATTCGTCCTCGAGGTCCACCGCGTCCGCGACGGCGAAGGGGCCGACGGCGGTGCGGCGGAGCGCCGTGAGGTGGGCGCCGGTGCCGAGGGCCGCCCCGACGTCACGCGCGAGCGCCCGGACGTAGGTGCCCGAGGAGCAGTCGACCACGACGTCGAGGTCCACGACGGGGACCGCTGCACCGTCGACGGTGACGGTGTGGTCGTCGCGGCCGGTGACCTCGAAGCGGGACACCGTGACGGTGCGGGAGCGCAGCACGACCTCCTCGCCCTTCCGGGCGAGGTCGTAGGCCCGTCGCCCGTCGACCTTGATCGCACTGACCGTCGAGGGCACCTGGTCGATCACCCCGCGCTGCGCGGCGACCGCACGCTCGATGGCGTCGTCGGACACGTCGGCGTCCGTGACCCCGACGGCTGACGTCGGCGTGCCGTCCGCGTCGTCCGAGTCCGTCCCGACGCCCAGTCGGATCGTCGCCGTGTAGGTCTTCCCGAGTCCGACCAGGTGCGTGAGGAGCCGGGTGGACGGTCCGGCGCCGAGCAGCAGCAGACCGGTCGCCATCGGGTCGAGGGTGCCCGCGTGGCCGATCTTCTTCAGGCCGAGGCGCCGACGTGCGATCGACACCACCCGGTGACTGGAGATGCCCTGCGGCTTGTCGACGAGGAGGATGCCGTCAGGCGGGGTAGCGAGCACCGGACGAGGGTACCAGCGACGTGCGTCAGCCCGACCTGCCCGGTGTGGTCAGCAGGCGTCGTTCCACTCGCGACGGGGGTGGTCCGGGTCCGTCACGTCGAGCACGGCCGAGGCGGCGATCTTGACGTCCGCGCGACGCTCGAGGCGGCCGTCCTCCTGCTCCACCCACAGCGACCAGCGCCAGAGCCCCCGCGGACCCGGTGCGAGCAGTCCCTGCCCGTGCACGACGAGCACGCCCTCCCCCGCCCCGGTCGTGCGGAACGGCGTCACGACCTCGGCGCGGAGGACGTCGAGGTCGGCGGACGGCGCAGCAGCAGCCATCGCGGACACCCCCTGCTGCTGGAAGGCCCCGACGAGCGCCGCGGCGACCCGTTCGAGGTCGGTGCCGTCCTGCCCGTCGATGCCGACGACGGTCCGGTTCGTCCCGACCTGCGCGATCACCTCGCTCGCGATCGCGGCCATCGTGTCGGTCTCCTGCGGTGCCCAGCGTGCCATGCACCCACCGTAGGCTGTCGAGGTGAACGCGAGCGGAGCCTCCCGACCGGCTGTGGAGAACCCGACGGACCGGAGCCGTCCCGACATCGCGTCCCCGCTGGTGGCTTGGTTCCGCGCCGAGGCCCGCGACCTGCCGTGGCGGCGGCCGGGGTTCCCCGCCTGGGGCACGCTGGTCAGCGAGATCATGCTGCAGCAGACGCAGGTCGCGCGGGTCGTCCCCCGTCTGGAGGCGTGGCTCACCCGGTGGCCGACGCCTGCGGACCTCGCGGCGTCACCCCCCGGCGACGCGGTCCGCGCGTGGGACCGGCTCGGCTACCCGAGACGGGCGCTCGCACTGCACGCGGCGGCGACCGTGATCGCCGAGCAGCACGACAACGTGGTCCCGCGCGACGTCGACGCGCTCCTCGCCCTGCCCGGCATCGGTGACTACACCGCCCGCGCCGTGGCGGTGTTCGCGTACGGCGACCGGCACCCCGTGGTCGACGTGAACGTCCGCCGTGTGCTCGCGCGTGCGGTCCTCGGCGAGGGCGAGCCCGGACCGGCGAACGCGAAGCGGGACCTGCCGCTCATGGACTCGGTGCTCCCCGAGGACCGCGACACCGCAGCGGCCACGAACGCCGCGGTGATGGAGCTCGGCGCGCTCGTCTGCACCGCCCGTTCCCCCGCGTGCGACGCGTGCCCGATCGCCGACCGGTGTGCCTGGCGGGCTGCCGGGTACCCGGAGCACGACGGGCCACGGGCGCCGAAGCAGGCGCGCTTCGCCGGCAGCGACCGCCAGGTGCGTGGTCTGGTGATGGCCGAGCTGCGCGCGAGCGACGTGCCCGTCACGCGCGACGAGGTCGACCTGGTGTGGCCGGACGCCGAGCAGCGAGCCCGGGCGCTCGCGTCCCTGCTGCGCGACGGACTCGTGACCGGCGACGACGCGTCCGGGTACCGACTGCCCGACGCTTGACGGCCGTCGGGCCCGCCGTCTGACGCCCCCGTCCGCCCCGTGGCCGCCCGTCGCACGACGACGGCCGCCGGACGGGGTGTCCGGCGGCCGTCGTGGTGCTGCGGCAGGTCAGGCGCGCTCGTCGCGCTCCTCGTCCTCGTCCTCGTCGTGCTTGTACGGGTCGGCATCACCGGCGTACTGTGCGCCGGCCGACGCGGCGCGCACCTGCGCGTCACGCTGCTGCGCCTGGACGAGCAGGTCCTCCATGTGCGCCGACGTCTCGGGCAGGGCGTCCGCGATGAACTCCAGCGACGGGGTGAGCCGCGCCGTGATGTTCTTGCCGACCTCGCTGCGGAGCATCCCGGTCGCGGCCTTGAGCGCGGCGGCCGAGTCGGCACGCTCCTCGTCGGTGCCGTAGACCGTGTAGAACACCGACGCGTGCTGCAGGTCGCCCGTCACGCGGACGTCGGTGATCGTGACGAATCCGAGGCGCGGGTCGCGCAGCCCCTTGTCGAGCCGCCGTGCGACGACTTCCTTGATGCGGTCCGCCATCTTGCGAGCGCGCTGCGGATCGGCCATGGGTGCCTCCTGGGGCAGGGAATCTACTGGTGGAACGGGACGGACCCCGCCCCTCCCGAGGGAGGAGCGGGGTCCAGGATAGCCAGGCGTCAGTCGCGCGGCTTCTCGACGAGCTCGGTGGTCTCGATCTCGTCGCCGATCTGGATGTCGTTGTACTTGCCCAGACCGATACCGGCCTCGAAGTCCGTGCGGACCTCGGTGACGTCGTCCTTGAAGCGACGCAGCGACTCGATGGCCAGGCCGTCGGCGAGCACCACACCGTCACGGATGACGCGCGCCTTGGCGTTGCGCGTGATCGTGCCGGAGCGGACGATGACACCGGCGATGTTGCCGAACTTCGAGGAGCGGAACACCTCGCGGATCTCGGCGACACCCGACTGGACCTCTTCGTACTCGGGCTTGAGCATGCCCTTGAGGGACTGCTCGATGTCCTCGAGTGCGTTGTAGATGACCGAGTAGAAGCGCACGTCGATGCCTTCGCGCGCCGCACGCTCGCGGGCCTTGACGTCCGGGCGGACGTTGAAGCCGACGACGATCGCGTTGTCGATCGTGGCCAGGTCGATGTCCGACTCCGTGATCGCACCCACACCGCGGTGCAGGATGCGGAGCTGGACGCTGTCGTCGACCTCGATGTCCAGGAGCGACTGCTCGAGTGCCTCGACGGCACCGGAGACGTCACCCTTGATGATGAGGTTGAGCGAGTCGACCTTGCCCTCCTCGAGAGCACGGGTGAAGTCCTCGAGCGAGATGCGCTTGCGGGCCTTGGCCAGCTGGGCGTTGCGCTCGGCCGCTTCACGCTTCTCGGCGATCTGGCGGGCCGTGCGGTCCTCCTCCGTGACCAGGAAGGTGTCACCGGCGCGCGGCACCGACGACAGACCCTGCACCTGGACCGGACGGCTCGGCGTCGCGGCCTTGACCGCCACACCGTTCTCGTCCGTCATGGCACGGACGCGACCGTAGGCCGTGCCCGCCACGATGGCGTCGCCGACGTGCAGCGTGCCGGACTGGATGAGCACCGTCGCGACGGAACCGCGACCCTTGTCGAGGCGGGCCTCGATCGCGACACCGCGGGCGTCCTTGTCGGGGTTCGCACGCAGGTCGAGACCGGCGTCCGCCGTGAGCAGCACCGCGTCGAGCAGGTCCTGGATGCCGACGTTGTTGCGCGCCGACACGTCGACGAACATGACGTCGCCGCCGTACTCCTCGGCCACCAGGTTGTACTCGGTGAGCTGCTGCCGGACCTTCGCCGGGTTCGCGCCCTCCTTGTCGATCTTGTTCACCGCGACCACGATCGGCACGTTGGCCGACTGCGCGTGGTTCAGCGCCTCGATCGTCTGGGGCATGATGCCGTCGTCCGCCGCGACCACGAGGATCGCGATGTCCGTCACCTGCGCACCACGGGCACGCATGGCGGTGAAGGCCTCGTGACCCGGGGTGTCGATGAACGTGATCGGACGCTCGATGCCCTCGTGCTCGGTGACGATCTGGTACGCACCGATGTGCTGCGTGATGCCGCCGGCCTCGCCCTCGACCACCTTCGAGTTGCGGATGGCGTCGAGGAGTCGGGTCTTGCCGTGGTCGACGTGACCCATGACGGTGACGACCGGGGGACGCTGCTGCAGGACGGAGTCGTCCTCGTCGGCGTACTCGGCGTCGATGTCGATGTCGAAGCCCTCGAGGAGCTCGCGGTCCTCGTCCTCCGGCGACACGATCTGGATCTTGTAGCCGAGCTCCTCGCCGAGGACCTCGAACGTGGCCTCGTCCAGCGACTCGGTCGCCGTGGCCATCTCACCGAGGTGGAACAGCACGGTCACCAGGTTGCCGGGCATGGCGTCGATCTTGTCCGCGAAGTCCGAGATGCTCGCACCGCGACGGAGTCGCACGACCGTGTTGCCGTCGCCGCGAGGGACCTGCACACCGCCGAGCGACGGCGCCTGCCGCATCTCGTACTCGGCGCGCTTCGTCCGCTTCGACTTGCGGGCACGACTCTTGCCGCCACCGCGACCGAACGCACCGGCGGTACCACCACCGGGGCCACGACCGCGGCCACCGCCACCGGCGGGACGCGGACCGCTGAACGCCGGACGCGGGAAGCCGCCACCGGCACCACCCGGACGACCACCGGGGCCGCCACGACCGCCGCCCTGGCCCGGGCGCTGCCCGAAGCCGGGGGCACGGTTCGCCTGACCGGGGCCACCCGGACGCGGTGCGCCCGGACGGGGCACGCCGGGACGCGGCGGGGCCGGACGCGGGATGCCGTTGCCGCCACCGGCACCGCCGGCGGGACGCTGACCCATGCCCTGGTTGGACGAGTACGGGTTGTTGCCGGGACGCGGCGGGCGCGAGCCCATGCCCTGGCTGGACGCGTAGGGGTTGTTGCCCGGGCGTGCGCCGGGCTTCGGACCGCCGGGCTTGGGGCCGGCTGCGGAGCCGGGCTTCGGCGCACCGCCCGGCTTGACGGCGTCGCTCTTCGGAGCGCTCGCGTCGTCGCCGGACTGCTCACCCGACGCTGCCTGCTCGGCAGCGGCGGCCTTCTCGGCAGCCGCGGCCTTCTGTGCAGCCTCGGCCTCGGCCTGGCGCTGCGCGACCGACTTCGGCGCGGCGGGCGTCGGGGTCTCGGCGACGGGCGCCTCGACCTCGGGCTCGGCCTTCGGCGCGGGAGCCGGACGCGCCGGACCCGGACGGGGACCGCCGGGCTTCGGGGCGCCGGACCGCGGGGCAGCGGCCTTCGCGGGAGCGCTCGGGCTCGCCGAGGCCGCGGGCTTCGACGCCGTCGAGGCGCCGTCCGCCTGCAGCGCAGCACGGAGCTTGCGCGCGACGGGGGGTTCCACACTGGAGCTCGGGCCCTTGACGAACTCGCCGAGTTCCTTGAGCTTCTCCATTGCGGTCTTGCTGTCGACACCGAGTTCGGATGCGATCTCGTGTACGCGTGGTTTTGCCACTGTTCTCCTTCACGGGTCCCACCCCGCGAAGGGGGCAGGACTCACTGGATGACGGGTCTCACTTCGAGCCGCTCATCAGTTGTCCATAAGCCGTTCAGCCTGTTCTGTCGTGTCCCGGTGACGCGCCTGCTCTTCGGCGCTGAGCGCCTCGAGGTAGTCACGTACCGCTGACGTGTCCGGTTCACGGTCGAGCCGGAGCGCGCGGCGGTAGGCCCTGCGCTTGACGGCCTGATCGTGTGCTTCGACGGTCGGGGTGAGCCAGGCTCCCCGCCCCGGCATGACTGCCTTCGGGTCCGCCACGACGCGACCGTCGCTCAGGGCGACGACACGGAGGAGGGAGGACCGGGGAGCACGACGACGACTGCCGATGCATGTTCTGACGGGAACCACCATACTCCTTGCCTCCGACCACCGCGATCCGGCGCGCCCGGACGGGCCACGCCACCAGCGAAACGGTGCCGGGCGACGAGCGTCGCCCGACACGGTCGTGTCCTACTCGTCGCCGTCCAGTATGGAGTCCGGCTGGATGTCGATGCGCGCACCGGTCAGCTTCGCGGCGAGACGGGCGTTCTGCCCTTCCTTCCCGATCGCGAGCGACAGCTGGTAGTCCGGCACCAGGGCACGGACCGCCTTCGTCGACGCGTCGAGCACGAACGCGCTCGTGACCTTCGCGGGCGACAGTGCACTCGCGACGAACGAGGCCAGGTCGGACGAGTAGTCGACGATGTCGATCTTCTCCGCACCGAGCTCCGTCGTCACGGCACGGACGCGCGCACCGAGCTCGCCGATGCAGGCGCCCTTCGCGTTGACGCCCGGCGCGTTCGCCTTCACCGCGAGCTTGGTGCGGTGCCCGGACTCACGCGCGATCGACGTGATCTCGACCACGCCCGACGCGATCTCGGGGACCTCGAGCGCGAAGAGCTTCCGGACCAGGCCCGGGTGGGTGCGCGAGACCGTGATCTGCGGGCCCTTGGCACCGCGACCGACGCTCGTGACGTAGACGCGGATGCGGTTGCCGTGCTTGTACTCCTCACCCGGCACCTGCTCCTCGGGCGGCAGGATCGCCTCGACCGTGCCGAGGTCGACGTGCACCATCTTCGGGTTCGGACCCTGCTGGATCACGCCCGCGACGATGTCGCCCTCCTTGCCACGGAACTGGCCGAGGATCTTGTCGTCGCCGATGTCGCGCAGACGCTGGTTGATGACCTGCTTCGCGGCGAAGGCGGCGATGCGGCCGAAGTCGCTCGGCTGGTCGACGGCCTCGCCGACGACGGTGCCGTCCTCGTCGCGCTCCGGCACGTAGACGGAGACCTCGCCGGACTTGCGGTCGAGCTCGACACGGGTCTGGGCGTCGACGGGCTCGTCGTTCTCCGCGCGGTGCTTCTGGTACGCCGTCAGGATGGCGGATTCGATGATGCGGACGAGTTCGTCGAACGGGATCTCCCGCTCGCGCTCCATGAGTCGCAGGACTGCGAGGTCGATCTTCACCGAGGTGCCTCCGTGTTCAGCTGAGTCGCTCCTGCGGGTGGAACTGCGCAGAAGTCGGCTACAAGCGTACCCCAGAACCACGAGACGGACCGGAGGCGCGGTGCCGGTCGACACCGCGCCTCCAGTCCGTCAAGGAGTCGCGATCAGATCGCGCGGACCGCCTCGAGCAGCTCGGCCACCGGGACGTCCCGACGCTCGCCCGAGCGGCGGTCCCAGAGCTCGACCACACCGTCGGCGGCGTTCCGCCCGGCGACGACGACGACCGGGACACCGAGCAGCTCGGCGTCGCGGAGCTTCACGCCCGGGGACACCTTCGGACGGTCGTCGTACACGACGTCGTACCGCTCGCCCTCGAGGCTGTCGATGAGCGACGCAGCGAGGTCGTACGCGACCTGGTCCTTGCCCGTCGCCACGACGTGGACGTCGAACGGCGCGACCTCCTTCGGCCAGGCCAGGCCCTTCTCGTCGTTGTGCGCCTCGGCCAGGATCGCCATGATGCGCGTCACGCCGATGCCGTACGACCCCATGGTGACCGTCGCGAGCTTGCCGTTCTCGTCCTGCACCTTGAGGTCGAGCGCCTCGGCGTACTTGCGGCCGAGCTGGAAGACGTGACCGATCTCCATGCCGCGGGCGGTCTCGAGCGGGCCGGAGCCGTCCGGAGCGGGGTCGCCCGCACGGACGTCGGACACCTCGGCGACGCCGTCCGCGGCGAAGTCGCGACCCATCACGAGGCCGGAGACGTGGACGCCGCGCTCGTTCGCGCCGGTGATCCAGCTCGTCCCCTCGACCACGCGCGGGTCGACGAGGTAGCGGATGCCCGACGGGCTCGCGGAGCCGAGCACCTGCGGGCCGATGTAGCCCTTCACGAAGACGCCCGGGTGCTTCCGGAAGTCGTCGTCGCCGGCGGCCTCGACCTCGGCCGGTGCGAAGGCGACCTCGGCGCGCTTCAGGTCGACCTCGCGGTCACCGGGCAGTCCGACCACGACGACCTCGCGGGTGCCGTCGAGGTGGGTCAGCGCCAGCACGACGTTCTTCAGCGTGTCGGCAGCGGTCCACGGTGCGCCGTCACGCGGGGCGACCTCGTTCGCGTGGGCGACGAGCGTGTCGATCGTCGGCGTGTCGGCAGCGGGCAGGAGCACTGGCTCGGGCTGCCCCGCGATCGGCAGGGCGTCGGGGACGGGCGTGTTGTACGCCTCGACGTTCGCCGCGTAGCCGCCGGCGCTGCGGACGAAGGTGTCCTCGCCGACGCCGATCGGGTGCAGGAACTCCTCGGACTTCGAGCCGCCCATCGCGCCGGCATCGGCCGCGACGATGACGTACTCGAGGCCCAGGCGGGCGAAGATCTTCTCGTAGGCGTCGCGCATCACCTGGTAGCTGCGGTCGAGCCCCTCGTCGGTGAGGTCGAACGAGTACGCGTCCTTCATCGTGAACTCGCGGCCGCGGAGCAGACCGGCGCGCGGGCGGGCCTCGTCGCGGTACTTGTCCTGGATCTGGAACAGCGTGACGGGCAGGTCCTTGTACGAGCCGTACAGGTCCTTCACGAGGAGCGCGAACATCTCCTCGTGCGTCGGCGCGAGCAGGTAGTCGGAGCCCTTGCGGTCCTGCAGGCGGAACATGCCGTCGCCGTACTCGGTCCAGCGGTCCGTCGCCTCGTAGGGCTCGCGGGGCAGCAGCGCCGGCAGCAGGACCTCCTGCGCACCGGCGGCCACCATCTCCTCGCGGATGATGTCCTCGATCTTGCGCCGCACCCGCAGGCCGAGCGGGAGCCACGCGAAGATGCCCGGGGACTGACGACGGACGTACCCGGCGCGGACGAGCAGCTTGTGGCTCGTCACCTCGGCGTCGGAGGGGTCGTCGCGGAGCGTGCGGAGGAAGAGATGGGAGAGCCGTGTGACCACGGACGCAAGCCTAGCGGCGCGCGTCCGACGACGGCGGCTCAGGTCGTCGTGACGACCTGCGGGGTCCCGGTGGCGGCGTCCGGACCCATCTCGTCGGCGATGCGGTTCGCCTCCGCGATCAGCGTCTGCACGATCTCCCGCTCCGGGACGGTCTTGACGACCTGCCCCTTCACGAAGATCTGTCCCTTGCCGTTGCCGGAGGCCACGCCGAGGTCCGCCTCGCGCGCCTCGCCCGGGCCGTTCACGACGCAGCCCATGACGGCGACACGCAGGGGCACGGTCATGCCCTCGAGGCCCTTCGTCACGTCGTTGGCCAGCTGGTAGACGTCGACCTGTGCACGGCCGCAGCTCGGGCAGGAGACGATCTCGAGCTTGCGCTCACGCAGGTTGAGCGACTGCAGGATCTGCAGGCCGACCTTGACCTCCTGTGCAGGGGGCGCGGACAGCGAGACGCGGATGGTGTCGCCGATGCCCTCGGCGAGCAGGATGCCGAACGCGGTGGCGCTCTTGATCGTGCCCTGGAACTCCGGCCCGGCCTCGGTGACACCGAGGTGCAGCGGCCAGTCCCCCGCGGCGGCGAGCTGACGGTAGGCCTTCACCATGACGATCGGGTCGTTGTGCTTGACCGAGATCTTGAAGTCGTGGAAGTCGTGCTCCTCGAAGAGCGATGCCTCCCACACGGCGGACTCGACGAGCGCCTCGGGCGTGGCCTTGCCGTACTTCTGCAGCAGGCTCGGTTCGAGCGACCCGGCGTTGACACCGATGCGCAGCGACACCCCGGCGTCCTTCGCGGCCCGGGCGATCGCACCGACCTGGTCGTCGAACTTCCGGATGTTGCCCGGGTTCACGCGGACGGCGGCGCACCCGGCGTCGATGGCCTGGAAGACGTACTTCGGCTGGAAGTGGATGTCGGCGATGACCGGGATCTGCGACTTCTTGGCGATGATCGGCAGTGCGTCGGCGTCGTCCTGGCTCGGGACCGCGACGCGGACGATGTCGCAGCCGGACGCCGTGAGCTCGGCGATCTGCTGCAGCGTCGCGTTGATGTTCGTCGTCGGCGTCGTCGTCATCGACTGCACGGAGACCGGGGCGTCACCGCCCACGAGGACCTTCCCCACCCGGATCTGCCGCGACTTCCGACGCGGGCTCAGGGTTTCGGGGACTTTCGGCAGACCGAGGTTCACTGCTGGCACGGGTGTGACTCTACGCGCTCCCGGTGACGTCACACCTGGTCGGTGACCAGGTCCGCCCCGCGGTCCACGACCGTGATGAGCGGCCCGTACAGCCGCATGAGCGCGAGGGCACGCTCGTGGTCCTCGTCGCTCGCGCCGGCGCACGCGTCGGCGACGACCGTGACGGTCGCTCCCGCGTCCGCCGCAGCCAGCGCGGTGGACACGACGCAGCAGTCGGTGGACACCCCGGTGAGCACGAGGTGCGGGTGCTCGCCGACGACGGCCCGGAGGCCCGCTCCCCACTTGCCGAACGTCGGCTCGGTGACGACGGGGTCGCCGTGGGCCGTCGCCGCAGCCGAGAAGGGGGCGGTCAGGTCGTACAGGGGGTCGGTGTCGGGCACGAGCGCGAACGACCACTCGCGGTAGTAGGGCACCCACGCGCCCTGCGGGCGCTCGGGCGCGACGAACCGGGTGAACACGGTGCGCCCGGCGAACCGCGGGAGCAGCCGTCGCGTCCCGGCAGCGGCGTCGTCGTACCGCGGTGTCGCCCACGGGCTGTCGCCGGTGAAGACCTCCTGCAGGTCGATCGCGACGAGCCAGGCGTCGGTCGGGACCGTGACGCTCATGCGTCGTGCTCCTGGCGGCGGATCGTCCCGCGCGCCGTGAGCAGCGTGCCGGCGAAGCCGACGACCAGGGCGACGAGGACCCCGAGGTTCGCGTACGCCCAGGCGCCCTCGCGGCCGCCGAGGCCGAGCGGTCCCAGCAGGTACCCCTGCCAGTTGAGCCACGCGGGCACACCGTACGTGTTCGTGACGAGTCCCCAGCCGAGCACCGTCCCGAGCAGGACGAGCCCGATCGCGGCCCAGCGCACGTCCCCGTAGCGACCGCGCACGTCGTCGAGCTCGCCGTCGGCGTAGGCCCGACGCCGCAACACCACGTCGGCGACGAACACCCCGGCCCACGCGGCGATCGGGACGCCGAGCGTGACGAGGAACGCCTGGAACGGCGAGATGAAGTCCTTCGCGAAGAAGACGACGTACACGGCGCCGGCGACCATGAACACGCCGTCGACGCCCGCCGCGACCGGCCGCGGGATCCGCACGCCGGCGCTGAGCAGCGCCAGGCCCGACGAGTAGATGTCGAGCACGGCACCGCCGACGAGTCCGAGGATCGCCACGAGGGCGAACGGCACGAGGAACCAGACCGGCAGGATCGTCGTCAGCGCGCCGATCGGGTCCGCGCCGATCGCGGCGTTGAGGTCCTCCGACGAGCCGGCGAGCAGGACGCCGACGACGACGAGGACCGCGGGCGCCAGGGCGCCGCCGAACGTCGTCCACCAGACCACGCCGCCCGTCGAGGACGTCCGCGGGAGGTACCGCGAGTAGTCCGCCGCCGCGTTGACCCAGCCGAGGCCGAAGCCCGTCATCACGAGCACGAGCGCGCCGATGACGTTCTGCGCGCTGCCCGCCGGCAGGGCGGCGAGGGTGCCGAGGTCGATCGAGGGCACCGCGAGGACGACGTACACGACGGTGAGCACGGCGGTCACGACGGTGATGACGGTCTGCAGGCGCATGATCACGTCGAAGCCCGCGATCCCGGCCCCGACCACCAGGGCCGCCACGACGACGAGGGCGACGAGCTTCGTCACCACACCGTCGTCCCAGCCGAGCTCGCGGAACACCGTCGAGGTGGCGAGCACCGCGAGCGACGCCAGTGCGGTCTCCCACCCGACCGTCAGGACCCAGCTGAGGAACGACGGCAGCCGGTTCCCCCGCACGCCGAAGGCCGCGCGGCTCAGCACCATCGTCGGAGCCGACCCCCGCTTGCCCGCGATCGCCACGATGCCGCACAGCAGGAACGAGAAGGCCACCCCGACGACGGACACGATCGTGGCCTGCGCCACGGAGATGCCGAAGCCGAGGACGAACGAACCGTAGCTCAGCCCGAGCACCGACACGTTGGCGGCGAACCACGGCCAGAACAGCCCGCGCGGGCGTCCCTTCCGGTCGGACTCGGCGATGACGTCGATGCCCTGGCGCTCGACGGCGCGGACCTCTGGCGCGGTGCTCATGCGCCGAGCGTAGTGGGCAGCGCGACCCGCGTGCGCGAGCGGCCGCGCTACCCGAACAGGTTCACGGGACGGACGATGTCGGCGTAGATGAGCAGCGCGCTCATCCCGGCCAGCAGCACCACGACGACCATCGTCAGCGGCATCGACTTCGCCAGGTCGATCGCGCCCGGGTCCGGCTTGCCGACGAGCACGTACGCACGGCGCTTCACGGCCTCCCACAGCGCACCGGCGATGTGCCCGCCGTCGAGCGGCAGGAGCGGCACCATGTTCAGCACGAACAGGCCGATGTTGAGCGAGGCGAGCAGCCCGAGGATCGTGTACGCCTTGTCGACCACCGGCACGCCGCTCATCGACGAGACCTCGCCGATCGCCCGACCGACGCCGACGACCGACACCGGGCTGTCCTGCGACCGCTCCTGCGCGCCGAAGGCCGCGTTCCAGACGGCGACCAGACGCTGCGGGAGGTCGATGATGAGGTGCGCCGACGCGGCGATCTGCGCTTCGGTCGCGGGCAGCACCGCCGCCGGCGACTGCCGGACCAGCGACTGCCCGATGCTGACACCGACCACGCCCACGCGCTGGGTCTTCGTCGAGCCGTCCGCGTTCTTCGCGACCGTGCCCTGCTCGGTGACGACGTCGCGGGTCGCGAGCTGCGGCGTGACCTCGAGCGTCCGCCGCTGGCCGTCACGCTCCACGACGACGCTGACGCTCTCCCCTGCCGACCGCTGGAACACACGGGACACCTCGGCGATCGTCGGGTCCTGGCGCCCGTCCACCGCGAGCACGACGTCGCCGTCGCGGATGCCCGCCTGCTTCGCGGGCGATTCGGCATCCCCGGCGGTGCAGGTCGTCGCGCTGCTCGTCGGCAGCACGCAGTCGACACTCGACGTGAAGGTGGTGGTCGGCGCGCCGAACCCGCACAGCAGCACGCCGAACAGCACGATGCCGATCACCAGGTTCATGGCGGGCCCCGCGACCATGACGATGATCCGCTTCCACGGCGTCAGCCGGTAGAACGCGCGGGAGTCGTCGCCGCCGGAGTCGGCGATCTGCTCCGCGCTGGCCTGGCGGGCGTCCTGCACGAACGCGCCGTACATGCCGGTGTTCGTGATCGCGTTCGGCCGGCCCGATGCACGCGGCTTGAGCATGCCGACCATGGAGATGTACCCGCCGAGCAGGATCGGTCGGATGCCGTACTCGGTCTCCCCCCGTCGGAAGGACCAGATCGCCTTGCCGAAGCCGAGGGAGTACTGCGTGACCTTCACCCCGAAGAGCTTCGCGAACGACAGGTGTCCGAGTTCGTGGAGTCCGATCGAGACCAGCAGGCCGACGATGAAGACGACCACGCCGAGGACGAAGAGGAGCACGGATTCGACGGTCACCGTCAGAGGGTACGGGACCCTTCCCATGACGGAGCCGAACGCGCCCTGAGAGGTCTGCCGTGCCTCCCGGCCGGCCTGGAGGCACGGATCACCGTGGGCGCACCCGTCGCGCGACCGCGCGGCGGGCTCGCGACGCCCGGGTGCGTCAGCGGGCCAGCAGGCGGTCCGCCGTCACGCGCGCCCAGCGCTCCGCCGCCAGGACGCCGTCGAGGGAGGACTCCCCCGCGGTGTGCTCGTCGACGACGCGACGGACGGTGTCGACGATGTCGAGGAAGCCGATCGCACCCGCGTGGAACGCGGCGACCGCCTGCTCGTTCGCCGCGTTGAAGACCGCCGGGAAGGTCCCACCCAGCACGCCCACGTGCTTGGCCAGGTCGACGGCGCCGAACGCCTCGGCGTCGAGCGGTTCGAACGTCCAGGTGCTCGCGGTCGTCCAGTCCAGCGGGACCCCGACGCCGGGCACCCGGTCCGGCCAGGCGAGGCCGAGCGCGATGGGCAGCCGCATGTCCGGCGGTGAGGCCTGGGCGATCGTCGACCCGTCGACGAACTCGACCATCGAGTGCACGATCGACTGGGCGTGCACGGTGACGTCGATGCGGTCGTAGGGCACGCCGAACAGCAGGTGCGCCTCGATGACCTCGAGCCCCTTGTTCACCAGCGTGGCGGAGTTCGTCGTCACCACCAGGCCCATGTCCCACGTCGGATGCGCGAGGGCCTCGGCCGGGGTGACGTCGCGCAGGCTCTCCCGTGAGCGTCCGCGGAACGGTCCGCCGCTGGCCGTGAGCACCAGGCGGCGGACCTCCGCGTCGGAACCGGAGCGCAGCGCCTGCGCGATCGCGGAGTGCTCGCTGTCGACGGGCACGATCTGCCCGGGACGGGCGGCGGCCTGCACGAGCGCACCGCCGACGATCAGGCTCTCCTTGTTCGCCAGGGCGAGCGTCGCACCGGACTCCAGCGCGGCGAGCGTCGGACCCAGGCCGACGGAACCCGTGATGCCGTTGAGCACGACGTCCGCCTCGACGCTCCGGACGAGGCGTTCGGCGTCGGCCGCGCCGAAGGCGGTGTCACGGACGTGGAACCGCTCGGCCTGTTCGGCGACGAGGGCACGGTTCGTGCCGGCGGTCAGGCCGACGACCTCGAAGCGGTCGGGGTTCCGGGCGACGACGTCGAGGGCCTGGGTGCCGATCGAGCCCGTGCTGCCGAGGACGACGATGCGACGCCGGGTCGGCACGGGTCAGCCCTTGGCGAGGACGTCGACGACGAAGACGAGGGAAGCGTCCTTCGGGATGCCCGAGCCCTCGGGCGGGTTCGAGCCGTAGGCGTCCTCGGGCGTGGTCACGATGAGGACCTGGGACCCGACCTTCTGCCCGACGAGCCCGGTGACGAAGCCCTTGATGAGCGAGCCCTCGGAGACGGTGAAGGTGGTCGGAGCACCCTTCGACCACGAGGAGTCGAACTCCTTGCCGTCCGCCAGGGTCACGCCCTTGTACTGCACGAGCGCGGTGTCACCGTTCTCGATCGTCGCGCCGTCGCCCTGCTTGAGGACCTCGACCTCGGTCTTCGACGGGGCCGTCGCACCGGACGGGATCGTGATCTCCGGCTCGCCGCTCGCCTTGTCCTCGACCGTGGGCAGCGACGGGTCCTGCGTCTGCGGCGTGCCCGTCGCCTTCGTCGGGGTCTGCGCGACGACGTCCGCCACGACGACGATCTCGCCGCCGGTGTTGAAGCCGAGCGCCGACGACTCACCGACCACCGCGACGCGGTCCCCGACCTTCGTGCAGGCGAGCAGCGCGCCGAAGCCGGTCCCGCCGACGGAGAGCACCTGCGGGTTCCCCTGGTCGAACCCGACCGCGCCGAGCTTCGAGGCGTCCGAGGCCTTGTAGACGGCGTACGACACCTGGGCGAACTCGCCGCTCTTGAGCGCCTTGCCCGAGCCCTGCACCACCGTGGTGGCCTGCGGGGTCTCCGCGCTGAGGCCCTTGTCGAAGGTGACCTTCGGCGCCTCCGACCCGGCGACCGCGCCGGTGACCTCGATGCTCTTCGACGCCGAGCCCGACTCCGGGCACGACGAGATGGGCGTCGCCGTGGCGCTGGCGGACGCGCTGGGCGAGGCCGAGGCGTCACCCGAGCCGTTCCCGGAGCAGGCGGCGAGTCCGAGCACGACGGCTGGGACGATGGCGATCGGGAGCAGGCGGAGACGCTTCACGAGGCCCTATCCTGCCGCACGCACCTTGGTGGCGGGCGTGTGGTGGACGGGGAACGCCACCGAGCGCGCGATGAAGCACAGGCGGTTCGCCTCGGCGTGGGCTGCCTCGGCGTCCGCGACGCGGTCGGCCTCGAGCACGGTGACGACGGGGCGCAGGGTCACCTCGGTGACCTCGCCGGTGCCGTCGCGGTGCACGTCGAGCGAGGCCGTCGCCGTGTCCTCGTAGCCGACCACGGTGAAGCCCCGCTGCACGGCGACGTACAGGTAGCTCATCATGTGGCACTGGGCGAGGGCGCCGAGCAGCATCTCCTCGGGGTTCCACCGGTCGCGGTCGCCGCGGAACGCGGGGTCCGCCGAACCGGCGATGGCGTGCTTGCCCGGCGCCGTGACGTCGTGGTCGCGGCCGTAGTCGCGGTAGCCGCTCGTCCCGGTGCCGCGGTCACCCGTCCAGCGGACGGAGACCTCGTACGTGTGGTCGGTCACGGTGCGCTCCTTCGTGCGTGCTGCTGGGTGCTGGACGTGGCGCCTGCCGGCCCCTCGCTACGATGACGGCATGACGGTGAGCCACGACGTCCGCACAGACCGCCATCCTCTCACCGCCGAGGGCTCCGTCGAGCTCGCGGTGCTGGACCGGAACGGCTTCGACGAGAGCCGGCACGTCGGAGCCGGCGTCGTCGTCGCCGCCGACGGGACCGTGCTCGACGCCGTCGGCGACGTGACGGCGAGCGTGTACCCCCGCTCCACGATGAAGCCCTTCCAGGCCCTCGCCGTCCGTCGCGCCGGCGCGGTCTTCAGCGACGACGAGCTCGTGCTCACGACGGCGAGTCACGCCGGCACCGCTGCGCACCAGGCCCTCGCGCTGCACATGCTCGAGTCCTTCGACCACGTCGAGTCCGACCTGGGCTGCCCGCCCGACCTGCCGTTCGACCGGGCCACCGCCCGCACCATGGACGGCCCGCGGCGCCTGGCGATGAACTGCTCGGGCAAGCACGCCGGGATGCTCGCCGCGTGCCGGGTGAACGGCTGGGACGAGGCGACCTACCTCGACGTGGCGCACCCGCTGCAGCAGCGGGTCCGGGAGACCGTGGAGGCGTACACCGGCGAGACCGTCGACGTCGTCGGCACGGACGGCTGCGGCGCGCCCGTGTTCCCGCTCACCCTGCAGGGGCTCGCCCGTGGGTTCGCGGCTGTCGTCGCCCGTTCGGACTCGGACACCGCGGCACTCGTGGACGCGGTGCTCGACCACCCGTGGGCGATCGACGGTGTGGGCCGGGCGAACACGGTGACGATCGAACGACTCCGGGTGCTCGCGAAGTTCGGTGCCGAGGGCGTGATGGTGATGGGGCTCCCCGGTGGAGCGGCGGTCGCGGTCAAGACGCTCGACGGGTCGCAGCGTGCCGGGACGCTCGCGGCGCTCACGCTGCTCGAGCGGAACGGCATGGTGGACGCCGCGGGCGTCGCCGACGTGCTGGCCGCCACCGGCGAGCAGGTGCTCGGTGGCGGCGTGCCGGTCGGTGCCGTGCGCGCGGGGGCCGGACTGCGCTGACCGCCGGCTGCCCGACACGGCACGGTCACCCTGCGACGAGCTCGTCGACGGGATCCCCGGCCAGCAGCGGGAGCACGGGCTCGAAGGACGGCGCCACGCCGTCCCCGTCGCCGTCGCCGTCGTTCCACAGCCGGCACCCGTGCCGCGTGACCTCGATGACGCGGTCCCGTCGACGCGGGAGCAGGTGGACGCCGGGGACGAGCACCACGGTCGCCTGCACCCTGCCGAGACCGTCGTGGCGCACGGCGACCGCGGTCCCCGTCGGTGTCGGACGCACGCCGGGCGGCGCTACGGACTGCGGACCCGCATCGGAGACGATCCGCACGCCGGCGTCCGCGCTCCCCGCCGCACCGGCTGTCCCGTCGATGGCGGACGCGGCGAGCTGGGCGCCGAGCGCATCGAACACCGCCCGCGCGAACGCCCCGGTGCCGAGGACGACGACGTGGGACGGCGACCCGGGGTCGGCGCGGATCCGCTCGGCTCGACCGTCGGGTCCTCGTCCGAGCACCAGCCCCTCGACGACGGCGCCGCCGACGCCGACGCCGGAAGCGTGCGGGTCCGGGGTCCACGACGACGCCCCGACGGCGTCGCTCAGCGCGTCGTCTCCGCACACTGCTGGTGCGGCGACTGCTGGTCCGGCGACTGCTGGTCCGGAGACTGCTGGTCCGGCGACTGCTGGTCCGGAGACGGCATCCGTCGGCATGGTGACGACGACCGCGGGCGGAGGATCGGCACCGGTGCCCCGGACCGTCAGGGCGTCGAGCACCGCGCAGCTCGCTGCGGCGACGAGCAGCACCGTCCTGGCGACCACCGGGAGGTCGGCGACGACCCCGACGAGCAGCAGCACCACCGCCGGACCGACCAGGCAGCAGCGGGCGACGAGCGGGGACACGGACCGAGACTGACAGCCCCGCGCGCCCAGGATCGGACGCACGGGGCTGCTGGTGGAGACCGGGTCGCGGTCGCTGCCCTGTGGAGGAACGGCCGGCTGCCCGTCAGGGCTACTGCACGAGGAAGAACTGCTCCCCGATGTCGACCCGTGCACCGCGCTCCACGCGGTAGCGACGCCCGGCTTCACAGCGGCGGATGCTCCCGTCGATGTGCCGGATCACCGTGCCGTTGCCCGAGTGCCGGTCGGACACCCAGAGGTCGTCGCCGTCACGCCCGAGCTCGAGGTGCGTCTTGGACACCGACTTGCCGGGGTCGTGCACCGTGAGCAGGTCGTCGAACCGCTCGCCCGGCTGCGGTCGGGGCAGCCGGCCCAGCAGGCCCGTACCGTGCACCGCCGTGCGCTCCCCGGTGCTGAAGTGCAGCACGAACGGCGCGTCCGAGGTGGTCTTGACGACGATCCGCGTCTCCTCGACGTCCTCGTCGGGGGCGAGGTCGCCGCTCGACGGCACCGTCGTGGACCCGACGGGCGGGAGGACCGGGCCGGTCGCCCCCGGGATCGGGGGCAGCGGCGCGGCACGCGGGACCGGCGGCAGGTCGGGACCGCCGGCGCCCTGCGCCGAGGACGGCAGGGTCGGCGAAGCGGGAGCAGGCGGGACCGGTCCTCCGTCGTGTGCGCTCCGGTGCCCGCCGGGCGCGGCCCCCTCGTCGTCGGCGAGGTGGCGGCCCGGCCCCGCAGCGGGCTCGTCCGACCGGTCCTCGTGCGCCTGGTCCGCGTCGGGCCGCTCGGCGTCGGGACGTCCAGCGTCGGGCTGGCCGGCGTCGGGCTGTCCGGCGTCGGGCTGTCCGGCGTCGGGCTGTCCGGCATCGTGCTGTCCGGCGTCGGACGCCGCACCGTCGCGGTGCTCGGGGACATCCGCTTGCGACGCGTGGTCCGTGGAGCCCGGCTCGGCGCCGCCGTCCGCGGAACCGGGGTCCGAGGGCTCGTCGTCCACACGGATCTCGTCGTCGGCAGCCCAGTCCGGCCGCGCCAGGGGCAGCGGCACGACGGGCCCGGTGAAGGCAGCGGTCACGGTCGGACGGACGGCGCCGCACTCCGCGCAGAAGATGTCATCGGGTTCGAGGGCGTGGCCGCACACCGGGCAGGTGGCCGGACCGTTCCCCGGAGCGATCAGGGGCGTCGGTGCCGGACGACGGTCGACCAGTGGTTCCACGACGGCGGTGTCGCCGGCACGGGGACGTTCGTCGACGGACGGGTCCTCGACCTGGTCCTCGACCGGCGGCTCGGCTGCCGCGCCTCCGCGGCCCACCCACCACGACGGTCGCGACGGAGCTGCCGTCGGCTGCTGTGCGACGGGCGGCGCCCACACCGGGGCCGTCGGCGGCGCCTCGGGCGCAGCGGACGGTGCCTCGGGCACGGGGGACGGCGTCCCGGAGCCGGACTGGTCCCCCGGGGCCGGCGCGAGACGGGTTCGTTCGGTGTCGGCCTCGTCGTCGGCGGAGGACCCCGTCGGGGACGACGGGTACGCGTCGGGATCGAGGGGCGGCTCCGGCTCCGGCTCCGACGCCCCGGACCGCTCGTCCGTGCGGTGCTGCTCGTGCGTCCACCGGTCGTCCCCGACGCGGTCCGACCGACCCGGGTCGACGCCTTCGGGGCGCAGCCACGACGGATCGTCAGCCTGAGCTGCGGGAACGGCCGGGACCACAGGAGCGGACGGTGCGGTGGGGCGAGCGTCCCCGGTCGCGCCGGAGCGCTGCCGGTCCTCGCCGATGAGCCACGCACGGGTCGCGGGGTCGAGCGTCGCCTCGGGCAGCCAGGCCTCGGCGGCGGGATCGGGACGGCGGCCGTGCCGGTCGGGTTGCCGGAGTGGTGGCGGCGGGGTGTCGTCGACGGGCGCAGCCGGCGCGGGCCGACGGTTCGCCGAGACGTTCACCGACCGCCCGCACTCACCGCAGAAGATCGCCCCGTCGGGCAGCATCGAGCCGCAGTGTTCGCATCTGATCACGGTTCGCCTCTGTCCTCACTCGGCCGTCCACGACGCTCGCCGGCCTCCGGCCCATCGTAGTCACCGGCCCCGGGACGCCCCTGGTCGTGGCGATCGGTGCCGGACGGACGCACCGCACCGCTCGGCCTCCGCCGGGTCGCCGGACGGCGTCGACCCCACCACCCGGCGGAGCGGAGGGACCGCAGCGACACGGCCGCCCGCCAGCGCTGGCGCCGCGTGCGGTCATCGGCCAGGCTCGCGATGGCCTCGTCCGTCGCTGACCACATCCGGTCCGCGGGGGGCGCGGCGCCCGCCCCGGGGGCGGGCTCGTTTAAACCACTGACGCGGCCGCCGCCACCACGCAGGGGGGGGGGGG
>NZ_JBIQDQ010000040.1:0-1027 GCF_045370965.1 Curtobacterium sp. 179-B 9B NHS | reverse complement strand
CGACCGGCGGCCTCGCGCGTGGCACCCGCCGCGTCCTGCGCGGCGTCCCGTGCACGCTCGGCGACCTCGGCGGCACCGCCGCGGACGTCCTCCGCGGCACCCGAGACGGCCTCCTTCGTGCGGTCCACCGCATCGCCCACGGCCTCCCGGGCCCGGTCGACGGGGGTCGGCTCGTCGTCGAAGGGTCCGTGCACGTCGAGCACGCGGACGTCGACCGTGGTGGGCTGTCCGGCGCCGAGCTGCGACACCGCGGCGGCCACCTGGCGGCGGACCTCCTCGGCGACCTCGCGGACGGGCTGCGGGTAGCTGATGACGACGGACACGGTCACGTCGAGCGTGCCGTCGTTGTCGTCGACCTGCACCCCGGGCGCTCCGGCGGTGCGGCCGAGCTGCGAGCGGACGCGGTCGGCGGCGCGGGCGACGAGCCCGCCCAGGTGGTGGACGCCCGGCACGCCGAGCGCCGTCTCCGCCGCGGTGCGGGCGGCGACCACCAGGGGCCCGGCATCCTCGGGGAGCGGGGTGGTCAGCTCGGGCGGCAGGTCGACCTCGGTGATCTGCGTCCGGGCGTTCGGATCGTGCTGCATGGCTTCCTCCTCTGTGAACAGGACGGCCGTCGCTCCCCTCGGGGAGCGACGGCCGTGGTCCGCTGTTACTTGAAGACGTCCTTGACGTCCTCGCCGGTCTGCTTGGCGCTCGCAGCGGCCTGGTCCTTCTTGCCCTCTGCGACCTTCTCGTCGTTGTTCGTCGCGTTGCCGAAGGCCTCCTTGGCCTTGCCGGTCAGGTCCTGTGCGGCGTTCTTGATCTTGTCGTCGAGTCCCATGGTGGGTTCCCTTCTCTCTCGTGGGCTGGTGCCCGGTGGTGACGGTCGGGAGGCTCGGTCTGCCTCGTCCGACCGGGTTGCGGTGGTGCTGGTGGTGCGTTCGTGTCCGGCGTCGTCCGCCGGGTGGGGCTACTGGACGCGGGTGGTGCGTGCCAGTGCGGTGCGGGTGCCGCCGGTGAGGTGGACCAGGACCGGGATCTGTCGGCC